>NZ_JAFNOA010000008.1:0-147463 GCF_026536465.1 Gilliamella sp. B3172
TTAATACGATTGTTACAGCCGCAATACAGCTATGTTTAAATAAAAAATCCATATAAAATCAAAATCTAATAAAAATCCTTTTTTGGGATAATAACATGTGGCTTATAAATAGTCTATTTTATTTAGATAAGTGTTTTCGTGTATAAAAAGAGAGATAGGTTATCGGTTAGGTATAAATTTATTTATAGGGTCTCATCATTGGTTGTAAGTTAGGCTTAGGATAATTTGAAGTTTTTTTTTGAGCAAAGAGCAAGAATTTATCCTGCTCTTTTTGTAATGGGAATGAAGTTTATTTTTAACTAAATTTCATTATTCATATAAAATTAACTCTCGGATAATCTAACCTAGTTGTTTCAGTTGGATTAATATCTTCAAATCTTCTCGATAATTAGAAAGACCAATCTTCCACTTTTGTAAATGAAACGCCTTGAGGTTTAACTGACATAATGGCATTGACAATTGATTTATGATATAAGTGTATAGTACAGAACTCAAATAATTTAAAAATCAGTCTTTTTTCTAAAGGTATTTTAGCTAAAATTTCTTTGTCTAATTCAAACCGATCGATCCAGCTTAACAAATTAGGATCTGTACGATCTACTTTACATTTAGATTTTTCTCTATCGACAGCTTTTAGATAATTATAGATATGTATATAAAAATAATCTTTTAAAATGTCTCCAGTATTGGTCTCGATTTCGGCTGGTATAAGCTGAATTCCCTCAATATGCATAGCATCTAAGGCATCGGCTATCTTTTTTGAAACAATGCTACTTGGTTCTGCAAAATAATCGCCAATTACCGGTTTTCTAGGAATAGGGGCACAAAATTTAAAATGAGTCAATTCGGGATTTTCAATTCTTTCTCTTGTTCTGGGATACATCATAGTATGCCTGGAATCATCTTGTGGACCGATTAAAGGATAGGCTTTATCACCTGCTCGATCAATAATATAATATTCAAACTCGTCATTTGTGCTATTCATGTTTCTTATTCCTTTTATTTAATTTTATTGGTTTTTCTTCATTATTGTTGAATTCAGTCTAATTTTCAATCAATATCATATTTGTTTATTAATTTAAATTAACTCAATAGTTTCTTTTAAATCTTGTAGTTGGCAAAGAATTTTGATCTCAATAACCATATTTACTTTTTTGAATATCAAATCGGTCAGTGGTGAGTGTACAGAGAGAACTTTTATCAATTCAGATGATTTTTAGCTTACTATCTATTTTACAACGTATTTGCCTTTTATTATTTTTCGATTGGTACCTTTTCACAATCCAGCCGGCACAAAAGTGCAAAGACACTCAGCTTGATACTATGATGTGTACAGGTTTTAAATGCTAAAACCCGAGTTATTTTATTGCTAATAGTACAATCGTGTACTATTTATAAGTTATGGGTCATTTTAAATATAACTTTAAGTTATAAGCACCTAAATAATTGTTATTTATTACCCCGAATACTTTATTGATAGACTGAAACCCTATACAAAGTCCAATGGGGGATAATAACAATGAAATTTTTAACTAAATCACTAACGGCGGTTGCCTTAATTGGCTCATTATTTGTTGCGAGTTCGGCCTATGCCGATCGCTTAGATGATATTGAAAAACGCGGACAGATCAAAATAGCGGTATTTGATAGTAATCCGCCGTTTGGCTATATCGATGAAAAGACTAATCAAATTGTCGGGCTTGATGTTGATTATGCTAATCAAATCGGTAAAGCTTTAAATGTAAAAGTTGAGTTAGTTCCCACTAATCCAGCCAATCGTATACCTTTATTAACTTCACAAAAAGCCGATTTAATTGTGGCTAATTTTACAGTAACTGAGGAGCGTGCCAAAGCGGTCGATTTTAGTGTGCCTTACTTTGCAACCGGACAAAAATTTGTTGCTAAAAAAGGCGTGTTAAAAACGGCAGATGATCTTAACAATCTTCGTATTGGCGCAGATAAAGGGACGGTAATGGAAATTACCCTACGTGAAAAATATCCTACCGCTAAAGTGATTTCGTATGACGATACGCCTTTTGCTTTTGCTGCCTTACGTAATGGGCTAGTTAATGCTATTACTCAAGATGATGCTAAGCTAATTGGTTTATTGGCTAATGTGCCGGAAGATCAACGTGCAGAATTTGAAATTTCACCATTTAGTATCACTCAAGAGTATCAAGCCGTCGGCATTCCAAAAGGTGAAACACGTTTAAAAGATAAAGTGAATCAAATTTTATTAAATCTTGAAAAAGACGGCGAGGCGGTCACTATTTATAATCGTTGGTTTGGACCAGATACTAAATCGGCCATGCCACGTGGTGATTTTAAAATAGGTAACGGTCAGTAACCATGTTTGAGCAACTACTTGAGCCTCGATATTTATGGTGGTTATGGGATGCTTTTTTAGTCACCTTAGCGATTTCATTTCTCACCATTATTTTATCAACGCTTTTAGGTTTTTTATTAGCTATTGCAGAGCAAAGCCACTTTAAATTGATTAAAGGGGTAATAGGGGGATATAACGCTATTTTTCGTTATTCGCCATTATTGCCTCAACTGTTTTTTTGGTATTTTGGCGTAGGCAACTTGTTGCCGGCTGAATTGAAAATGGCGTTATTAGATGAACCACAAATCTCTTGCTATTTTTTCACGTTAAAAATGCCTTCTTTTGAATTTATCATCGGTTTAATAGCGTTAACATTTTATTCAAGCGCTTTTATTGCCAAAGAGTTTCAGGCTGGGATTTCCGGCGTGGCAAAGGGTCAACAGCAAGCCTCTTTAGCATTGGGGTTAAGTTGGTGGCAAAGTATGCGATTTATCATATTACCGCAAAGTTTTCGTATCGCCTTTTCGCCCTTAATTGGTCAATATATGAATATCATCAAAAATTCATCATTAACCATGGCTATCGGGGTGCTTGAGCTTTCTTATGTATCACGGCAGATTGAAACAGAGTCTCTAAAAACATTTCAAGATTTTGCTATAGCAACATTGTTATATATTTTAGCCATTGTGATAGTTGGTACCCTTGGCAATATTTATCAAGCAACAAGATTATCAACCAGTAAGGTTTAGAAAATAATGGAACTTAAAGGATTAACGGTTATTTGGGATAATTTGCCCTATCTTATGTGGGGTAACTTTCCCGGTGGTATATTTTTAACGCTAGTGATGAGCGTTATTGCGATAATCTTCTCAACGCTATTAGGCATACTCGCCGGTATCGGTCTGACCGTTCTTAACGGCATCGCTCGTCAATTACTCATCATTTTACTTGGTTTTTTACGAGCTATTCCGGTCATTATGCTGATTTTTTGGACTTATTTTCTTTTGCCGGTTTTGTTAAATATTGATGTACCGGCAATTGCAACCGTGATCTCGGCCTTAACCTTCATCGGCGCTGCTTATATTGGGCACTCTGTGCATGCTGGCATGGTGGCGATAGCTAATGAGCAGTGGCAAGCAGCTTACTCGCTTGGGCTGACAAAACGACAAGTGATTGTCTATATTATTTTACCTCAAGCGTTGAAAATGATGTTGCCGTCGTTTGTTAATCAATGGGTATCATTAATCAAAGACACCTCGTTAGCTTATATTGTTGGCGTTGCTGAATTTACCTTTATTGCTACGCAGATTAACAACCGCAGTATGGTTTACCCGACCGAAATCTTTTTATTTGTCATTTTGGTCTATTTTGTGATTTGCGCATCACTCGATATTTCTGTTTCGCGATTGACGCAAAAACGATTTAATCAGAAAAATTAAAAAATAGGGTGACTAAGCTTAAACTATCTATCAACAACTACGATATTAACAACTACGTTAATAACAAATGCGACATCGACAATTACGCATTGATAACGATACATCGACACTTGCTGTTTGCTCCTTTGCTTAAACGATTTTATCGCATCATTACGCCATACAGATTGCTTAATATGGTTATTGGCTTGATGATTTATTAAGGTTTTTTTAAGATTTAACGATTAAATTATTCAAAAGTAATCAATAATTCGAGTGGATGCGGTATGTGGCGCGATTTAAATACTCAACTTTTTTTGTTAATCAATGCTTCTGATCATGCATCGAAGCTGTTTATCTCTTTTGCTATCTTTTGTGCCAACTATCTGGCCTTTCTACCGATTATTGTGCTCATTATCGGTGGCGCAATTAATAAAAGTTATCGCTTGTTGATTATTAAGATTGTTATCACTTTAATCGTAGCACTTAGCATTACATTTTTAATTCGACATCTGATCTATTCACCCCGCCCGTTTGCACTGGATATTGGTACGAATTATCTATATCATGATAAAACCAGCTCATTTCCTAGTCAGCATGCAGTATTTGTTTGGGGAATTTGTTGCACAATATATTTCAACTATCAATCCCAATTAAAAACCTTGCTTTACTTTTGTACAATTGTTGCCTTGCTGGTTTGTTGGAGCCGTATTTATCTTGGAATACATTGGCCACTCGATATCGTAACCGGATTTTTATTGAGTTTGATATCGGCATACATCATCAATAAGATTTGGTTGTTGCGTGCGAATTAATCCCGATAGCTGACTCAATAGATAATAATAAAACGTTTATGGCAACTAACAATAATGATTTGGTATATGTGCAGCAAAGCATATAATAAATGTCAAAATATGCTCATGATTCTAATATCGATAACTGGGGTGATTCCTAATGAAAATACTGATTGTAGAAGATGATAGTCTATTACAAAAAGGGCTTTATGACGGTATTACCTCTAATGGTTATGTATGTGAAGTGGCATCAAATGGCAAGCAGGCGGAAGATCTTATTCAATTTTCTCAATTTAGCTTGATCATTTTAGATTTGGGGTTACCCGATTGCGACGGTTTAGAGCTGTTGATGCGCTGGCGTAAAAATCATATTGATATTCCTGTGCTCATATTAACCGCTCGTGATACGATTGAAGATCGCGTCGAAGGTTTAGATCAAGGAGCGGATGATTATTTAATTAAACCCTTTGCATTGACCGAACTCCTTGCCAGAGTGCGAGCATTAATCCGCCGAAATCAAGGAACGGCTGATAATGTAATAACTTATGGTGCAATTACTATTGATATCAAACAACAAAAAGTGACATTAGATGATAAAGAAGTGACTCTCACGCCCAAAGAGTTTATTGTTCTATCCCGTTTGATGCTTAAAGCGGGCGATAAGGTTCATCGTGATCTGTTACAAAATGATTTATATGATTGGCAAAGTGACCCTAGCTCCAATGTGCTAGAAGTGTATATTCACGGTTTACGGACTAAACTAGGCCGAAAAACCATTCGGACTGTTCGTGGTTATGGCTATCAACTCGATGTTAGTCAATAATCAGTTTTCTCGCTTTATGGATAAAATCAGATATGATTCGTCAATCCCTCAGTAACATTCGCCATAGTATCCGTTGGAATCTCTTTTTCACGCTGGGCGCAATTATGCTGATATGTCAAATTATCACGGTATTATGGTTATGGCATGAAAGCAAAGAGCAAATCGATGTCCTTGTCAATTTAACGTTAAGTCAAAATAAGATCGATGAAGTTGTCGAGCACGAAGAGCTAGAAGCCATTTTTGCCTTATTTTGCTCAGCGTTTTCGATGATGTTAGTCACGTTATTTTTGGCCTATAAAGCAATCAAATGGATCACAAAGCCGCTTGAAATACTTGAACAAGATTTAAATCAACGCACAGAAGATAATCTTAAACCCATTAGCCAAATTAGTAACATGCGGGAAATCAAATCAATCACTAATGTGTTAAATAAACTCTTTGTCCGATTAAGTAATACATTGGTACAAGAACGCTTGTTCACAGCCGACGTTGCTCATGAAATGCGCACGCCATTAGCCGGCATTCGTTTGCATTTAGAACTTTTAGAAAACAAAAATAAGATTGATTGCCGTGAATTAATTGAACGGATAGATCGACTGGTTAATACGGTTGAACAATTGTTAATGCTGGCACGGGCAAGTCAAAAATTTACTATTGGGCAATATCAGAAGATAAATTTTTATGACGATATCATCATCCCACTTTCTGATGAACTGACCGAATTGACTGAGCAAAAACAGCAACAGCTAGTATGGTATTATCAAGACAATCAGCTATTTTTTAATGGTGATGCTACCTTGATTCGATTATTGATTCGCAACTTAGTGGAAAATAGTTATCGTTATAGCCCGGCAAACAGCAAAATAACGGTAAGTTGCTTTAAACAAGCCGATATGATTGTGATAACAGTAGAAGATGAGGGGAGTGGTATTGATGAGTCAAAAACGGAAAAACTGACACAAGCGTTTTTCCGTATGGACAGGAAACATAATGGTATCGGGCTTGGTCTGAGTATTGTCAACCGTATAACCAAATTACATCATGGGCAATTTACGTTAAAAAACAGAGCAAACCAGCAAGGTACCATTGCAGAACTTAAGCTGAGTGATTCACATCATTGACCAGATTTGTGATCAAAGGATTATGGGTATTTTCTCTGATTAGTGATTTTAAAAATCGTTGCCAAGTTCGTTCAATTTTGCTTTTAGCAAAAAAATCGATGTAGTTGGCAATGGGAATAAAGGTTGAATTGCCGATATTATCAATAATGACTAATCGGTTTTGATCGGCAGATTGATGTTGAAACAAAATATTTTTGCTTTTAATGGTCATGGTAATAATGCGATCACGCAATAAATCGGCTTTTAATTTTTTCAAAGCGGTTACCAGCGCTGAATAGTACTGCGAAGTCAGTTGCTCATCAGCAAGATATTTTTCAAGGGTAGTTGATGTGTTACCGTCTTGATCTCGAATCAACTCAAAAACTTGACCTTCGCCAAGATTAGTATTGACCGCACCATAATACTGCGCCAATGCGTCCCACGCGATATGACGTTTGATAAGGTGTTTATAATACGCTATCTCACGGCTGGTTTCTTCTTGCGCACCTTCGTTATAATTAACTTTGATACATTTATTGGCATCATCAGGATGATGATAACATTTGCGGTGTAAGCCTTTGCTAATATACTCTTTATCGGTAAGTTGGATTAGATTTTTCATAGATATTGATATTGGCTAATTGAGTTTTTTAAAGAGTTTAACAGTAACTGTTTTTTCTCGCTACGATTTTTTATGATAAACGCTAGCGCTTTTTATATATTTCTGTATAATATCGCCACCCACGTTACGACAGCGTTCTTCCCAACGCTGTTTTCGGTTGTCAAAATTAGTATAACAACTCGAAGGGGTTAGTTAATTAATAGCAGCAATCAAAAAAGTGTAAATAAATCATATGATTTATTAACGTGAGATTAATTAAATTATTGGATAATTACGAATGAGTACTTTTTCAGCTAAACCAGAAACAGTTAAACGCGACTGGTATGTTGTGGATGCAGAAGGCAAAACGTTAGGTCGTTTAGCAACTGAAATCGCAAGCCGTTTGCGTGGTAAACACAAAGCAGAATATACACCACATGTTGACACAGGTGATTATATTATCGTTATCAATGCCGAGAAAGTTGCTGTAACAGGCAAAAAACGCACTGATAAGATCTATTATCGTCATACTGGCTACATCGGTGGGCTTAAAGAAGCGACTTTCAAAGAAATGATTGAACGTCATCCTGAACAAGTCATCGAAATCGCTGTAAAAGGCATGTTACCGAAAGGTCCTCTAGGTCGTGCAATGTACCGTAAACTAAAAGTTTATGCTGGTAGTGAGCACAATCATGCGGCACAACAACCGCAAGTATTAGATATTTAAGGGGATAAAAGATGGCTGATAATCAATATTACGGTACAGGTCGCCGCAAAAGTTCTGCTGCTCGTGTGTTTATTAAACCAGGTAGTGGAAATATCGTTATTAACAAACGTTCTTTAGAGCAATACTTTGGTCGTGATACTGCTCGTATGGTTGTGATGCAACCACTTGAGTTAGTTGAAATGACTGACAAACTTGATCTTTACATCACTGTTAAAGGTGGCGGTATTTCAGGTCAAGCTGGTGCGATTCGTCACGGTATTACTCGTGCATTAATGGAATATGATGAAACTTTACGTTCATCATTACGTCAAGCGGGCTTTGTTACTCGTGATGCACGTCAAGTAGAACGTAAAAAAGTGGGTCTACGCAAAGCACGTCGTCGTCCACAATTCAGCAAACGTTAATTGTATTTTACAAAAACGTTATCAAGTTGTACCAAAAACCCGGCATTGGTCGGGTTTTTTTATGTTTAACGTGCTTGCTGAAAGATAGTGAAATAACTTTACTGATATTTTCCCGTCAAAAAATCTTATCACAACGCTAAAATCTTAAATCTTGATCACTTTTTTTGCTTAAACACCTATAAAATCTGAAACTTCTTGTCAAAATCGTCATATTTCGGCGATTCTTAATAAGAAAATTCATTTTTTTTAACAAATTTGTTATCCAATTTGCTAGAATAGAAGTTATCTAAACTAAAATTTAATTTTAATATTTGGAGTGAACATGGTTGTTGCTGTTAATAAACGTTCTGTAATGACATTATTTTGTGATACAACTGATATTTACGGCCATCAGATTCGTTTTGTGCTGGCGGAAAAAGGCGTAACTGCGGAGATTGAGTTTGTCAAAGCTGACAACTTACCCCAAGAACTTTTGGATCTTAACCCATATAGCTCTATCCCAACCTTAATCGATCGTGATCTCACGTTGTTTGAGCCTCACATTGCCCTCGAGTATCTTGATGAGCGATTCCCGCATCCACCGTTAATGCCTGTTTACCCAATTGTGCGTGCAAATTCTCGCTTGACAATGTACCGTATCAAACGAGAGTGGTACAGCGCCTATGAAACCATTATTGCTGATCCGGATAGTGATGCAGCAAAAGTCGCTCGCAAAAACTTACTTGATGATCTTGTTTCTATCTCGGTCATGTTTAAAGAAAAAGACTATTTTATGAGTGATGATTTTACCTTATGTGATTGCTATTTTGCACCACTACTATGGCGTTTACCTGTTATGGGCATTGAATTGCCTAAAGTGGCTGAAAAGAATTATTTAAGCTATATGGCACGTATTTTTGAACGTCCTGCTTTTGTCAGTTCGTTAACCGATGACGAAAAGAAAATTAGGGCATAATAAACCCTTTTAATTGCAATTGAAATCAACAAGGTAACCTTTATGGAATATGAACAAATGTTGCCACGTCGCCCGTATCTTTTTCGGGCTATTTATGATTGGATTTTAGATAATCAATTAACCCCGTATATTCTCGTTAACACAACCGTTCCGGGGGTACAGGTGCCACGGCAATTTATTCAAAATAATCAGATCGTGTTGAATATCGCGCCCCATTCAGTTGGGCAATATTTAGCAAACAATGATCGGATTGAATTTAATGCCCGTTTTTCAGGCGTGTCCGAACATATCATTGTTCCAATGGAAGCGTTAGTTAGTATCTATACTCGTGAAAATGGCATGGGTATGGGTTTTCATGATGAACCGCAATATGAAATGCAACGTGAAAAGTCATCTAACCCGACAACACAAACCGATAAAAAGCCAGCCAACCCGTTTCGTGTGATTAAGTAATTATTACATAAGCATTAAATAATTATTATCCATTTGTTAAATAATAGCTTTTTAAAAAAGCTATTATTGCTTATGCTGGCAAAATCATTTGAAACCTTAATCAAGCAGGCAACCTTTAGCAAGTATTGTCATTTGTATTTTCTTGCCTTA
This sequence comes from Gilliamella sp. B3172, assembly GCF_026536465.1. NCBI lineage: Bacteria > Pseudomonadati > Pseudomonadota > Gammaproteobacteria > Orbales > Orbaceae > Gilliamella > Gilliamella sp. B3172. The sequence goes on from NZ_JAFNOA010000008.1 coordinate 9,749, forward strand.
TCGATATATGATATAGCAAACTAACTACAAAATTAAATCTGTATGAGCCATGAAATTGAATTAAAGTTTCAAATTAATCAAGAAGATATTGCTAATTTCCAAGCCTTTTTAAATCAATGGGCGAGTAGTGATGAGCTTGAGTTTTCGAGCTTATCGAAAAAGCAGCGTACATTTTCAACCTTATCTTTGGCTAATAGCTATTATGATACAGCCGATAACTATTTGCGCAATCATCATTGTGGATTAAGACTAAGATCGACGGAAAACAACCAAACTAAACAGTACGAAATGACGTTAAAGCGTGATAGTCACGCTATCGCCGGTTTACATGAGCGTGCTGAATACAATGTTGATTTAAGTCAACCACAACTCGATTTGTCTCTTTTTCCGGCGCAAGTGTTTCCTAAAGCGTGTGACATTACAACGCTACAACAAAATTTAAAACCACTTTTTACCACCAACTTTACCCGTCAAGTCTGGTTGATCTCGTTTGCCAATAGTGAAATTGAAGTTGCCTTAGATCAAGGTGAAATCACCTCTAATGGTCAAACTATACCAATTCAGGAAGTCGAGTTAGAGATCAAACACGGTAATAAACACGATCTTTTAAACTTTGCCAACGAACTGAGCCGATTCCATTTACACTTATTTTCACAAAGTAAAGCTGCCCGGGGATATCGTTTGTTAAATAATCAAAAACTATCACCTACGGAGTTTGAATTAACGCAACAATCAAGCTTGTTTGATATCATCAAATATTGGCAAAAAAACGAAGAGTATGCGTTATCAATTGATAATCTTGATTTTTATAAGCGGGTACTTGATCAAGTTAATCATCAGTTAATGAATAAAGCAGATAAATTCAATCCCGAACTTACACAGTGGCAAATGGCATTATCGGCGATAAATACGATCAAAACCTTTGCATTTAGTGAAATTAATACAACACTCAAACTTATGCTGATTGCTCAAATCGATAATGCAGTTGAAAATAAGTGATTTGAAAAGTATAAAAATAAGTTTAAACATAACTTTTTTGAAATCACCATTGTGGTTTGTTATCGTTTTTGGGTTGTTAAATAGTATTGCTGTTGTGGTTATTTATTACAGATTGTTCAACGATAATTTTGTTAAACAAGCTTTGAAATTCCAGGCAAATTGATTGTTTAAAAATTTATCATCTTACTCAATTCTCTTTCTCCTCCATTTTTATCAAGCTATGACCACATTTCCCTGTTTTAAGTAGGGGGAAATGGTTGGCAGTTAGGCAAAGCAACTTAATGAAAAATAAAAGCAAGATAAAGTTTGATTATTTGATAGACAGTAAAAATAACATTTGCTATTTTACCATTGATTTGCCATTAAATTACATTTCTTAGTAAATAAATTTAAATAACTCCATGGAATAGTAAGGAAAAAACATGAAGAAATTAAAATTAAATAAAATCACACTACTCGTTAGTGTGTCGTCCACCGCTTTATCGCTATTTCCATTGTCAGCTAACGCACTCTCAATCGACCACACTAATATCACAAATTATCTCAATAGTGGTATTTCAACCGATCGTGAACAAGATTCCATTGATATTGATACTTCTTCAGCAGCAGGGCCCCATATCATTAAAGATAGTGGTAAAGCCTTAGAAGCCAACAACGACCAATCAATTTTTATTTATGGTGATAATTCATTTGATATTCAAAGCCATTCTAATGGCAATTACAACAGCTTTAACGGGGTGAATGTTCGAAACGGTGGAAGATTTTATTTTCATACCGATCTAAATATCGCGCAAGATGCAGGTACCGGTATTTATATTGCAAGTGAGGGTAGAGTTTTATCCTACAATAAAATTAACATTGATAGTACCAGCTCAAATAGCAACGCTTTTATTGGTATCCGAATGTACAACTCTAGCGATCAATCTCACTCCGAAGGCGATTTTCATAACAAAGTTAACATTAATTCAGCCGGACAAAATAGCTATGCTATTTATTCGCTTAAATCCAATAATCCTAACGCTGTCCGTACTTATTTAAAGTTTAGAGATCATGTGTCAATCAATATGACTGGTCAACAAAGTCATGGTATAGCGTTTAACCAACAATCAATCAACTCAGTAAATCCTGATCCAATTGAAAATAATTTTATGGAATTTGGCAACGGTGTTGATTTAATGATTGCCAATGGTATCCCTATTAACATGCAACAGCTTAATGGGTCTTTAAATATTTATACTTCGGATGATGTTAAAAACCGAATTGTGAGTAAATCGAATCAAGAATTTAATGCAATTCAATCGTTAGGGGGCGAAATTGATATCGCTGGTCAAACGCTTATTGAAGGCGATATTTATGCGAAGAAAGATCGCATGGGTGATGCTCTTATAAACTTCGTTCTTTATGATGGATCGTATTTATTAACCTCAATGGATAACAATAATCAATATGCCAATAATAAAGGCGAGATAAATCTTATCCTGAGGGGTAATCAAAGTCAGTGGAAGATGACCAATAATTCGTATCTTGATCATTTAACCTTAGATCAAGGAGCTAAAGTCTCTTTTGGTTATTCTTACACAACCCCGAACATGCCATTAACGCTCGATAGTCACAATAAAATGGAGCTTATCGCTCAATCATTAGATGGTGAAGGTTTGTTTGAAATGCGAACTGGCATAGGTCAAACGCTTGCGGGCGATCTGCTTAAAATTACTGGCGTAAGGCAAGCTTGGGGCGATCATAAAATTGCCCTCATTGACAATAAAACTGGCGCCAACCGGGTAAACGGTACCGAAAAAATAACTTTAGTTGAAACCCAAGGCGGCAATGCCAATTTTGCTATGGCATCTTCTTTTGATATCGGGCCTTATTTATTTAACACGCTAACCAAAGTCAGCGGTGAGCGTGATACAACCTCTGAAGATTGGGTATTGTCGGCAATTAGCAATCCAAATGTTGTAAATGACGATAACAGTGATGACGACGACAACAACGACGGCAACACCGACGACAATAACGGCAACACCGACGACAACAACGGCAACACCGACGGCAACAACGGCAACACCGACGACAATAACGGCAACACCGACGACAATAACGGCAACACCGACGGCAACAACGGTAACACCGACGGCAACAACGGTAACACTGACGGCAACAACGGTAACACCGACGGTAACAACGGCAACACCGACGGTAATAACGGCAACACCGACGGTAACAACGGTAACAGCGACGGTAACAACGGTAACACCGACGGTAACAACGGTAATACCGATGGCAACAATGGCAATAATAACGATACCGGCAAAGATAAAACAAAACCAACTTTGACTAATACCGCAAAAAATGCCGCCAATATCCTGAATTCAAACTATTTAATGAATTATGTCGAAACGCAAACATTACTACAAAGAATGGGGCAGCTACGTACAAATAAATGTGACGGTGGCGATGTCTGGGGTCGAATTTACACCGGTAAATTAAGCTCATTTAATGATAATCGCTTATCTAATTTTGATATGCGCTATTATGGATTGCAACTCGGCGTCGATCGAAAAGTGGATAATGATAATCTTGATATCTATTACGGTATTATGGGCGGATTTACCCGTGGTAATACTGATAATCATGTCGGAGATGGTCATACCAAAAGCTATTCAGTTGCGTTATATACCTCATTACAAGCACACAATGGTTTATATTTTGATGCATTAGTCAAATATATGCACATGTCACATAAATTTAACACGAAAACAGGTGGTGGTTATGCGGTTAAAGGCGATGGTGATACTAAAGGCTTTTCAATTGGTGCCGAAATCGGTAAACGCTTTTATATCAACCAATGGTATATCGAACCACAAATGCAGCTTACCTATTCACAACAAAATAGCGCAACAATCAAAGCCAGCAACGGCTTAAAGACCAAATTAAGCCGTTATAACTCACTGATCGGTCGAACCAGTGCAATTTTAGGATACTCAACACAGATTGATGACAACCCAATCGATATTTATATCAAAACAGGATTCCTAAAAGAGTTTGACGGCGAAACGGCTTATACCTTTAATCATGTCGCCAAAGAAAAATATGATTTTGGGGGTAACTGGTGGGATAACGGCATCGGTGTAAATATGCAGTTAAATCAAAATCAACATCTTTATGGTGATGCTGTTTACTCAGTGGGTAATAAGTTTGATCAAAAACAGATCAATCTAGGTTATCGATATTCATTTTAATTTAACAACTATTTAAAACAACAAATTATCTCTGGTGGACGAGGTTAATTGGCAAATAATAAAAAATTTGCTAAATAATTTTCGCTCCACCTACTTTTTTAGACTTGAGCGATAACAACATAACTTTAAATAAAAAAATAATTGATAAGGATAGGTAGGAATGAAGGTATCTTATTGTAAATTGCCCTTGATGTATGTGTTATTTTTCTGGCTATTTAGCTTAAGCTTTTGGATTATCGATGCGGTTTTTGTGTCTGAGATACAACGTGCAATCTTTGAAATTTTTTGGTCTCAAGACCTTATCTATAAAGTTAGATTCCTATTATTTATTTTTATAGATTATCTTCCTGCTTCAATAATGATTTTTATTGTCTCGTTGATCTTATTAAATAAATATTCTATCCATCAAATTACCAGAAAAAATAGCTTTCAAGGTGGATTGATTATGTTTATCACCACTGTTTTTATTAAATTAATTTCCTATATCTATTTTAGCAATTCAATGACACCGCTACCGCTATTACAATCTTTATCACTATTACTATCTAACGCTGTGATTATTTTGGTTTGCATTCCACTGATATTCTATCTTATGGTTAGATTCTTTAACCCCGATATGACACCTATTGACACTGCGATAGCCTGTCAAAACAGCCCAAAGCTGCATTTAGTATTGTTTATTTTATTGTATAATTATTATTTTATAGCATTATGTGTTTATGGGTATTTACATCAATATTCATTACCTCTTTTTTTAGTGATTTTAACGATTTGTAATGTACTGGGCTATCTGTGCTTACGTGGTTTATTTCAAAAAGTAAATGAAAAATTACAGTGGCTAAAAGTCGTTACTAGTTCATTTTTACTATTCGTATTAAACGGTCTGCTCATGTTTGGATTAACTGTTTTAACCGGATTTTTCGTCAGTAAGATCTTTCATCTTCAGCAAGGCTCTTATCAGGAGGTTGAATTTTATGATCATCATCATAACTCCCTGTTTACGGCTAATCTTTTGATATTGATGCTGTTAAGTTGCGTTATGGTAAGAGTAGGTGTAATGTTATTTTTTGGCAGGCAAAAACCTCAAAAACAATCTTAATTCGAATGGAATGACCAGCATGACAGAATTGAAAAAAGTATTTAATCAACAAAAACAGAAAGTCCTGGCAAATTTGTCAAACATTGATCGTGATTGTTTACAAGCAAGCCTTGATATTTTAATTCAGAGTGATTTTCTGATTGATACATTTAATCGATATCCTAGCTGGTTATCGCAATTGATTAGCGCTCCCCCACAAGCTGATGAAAGACGATTTTATCAAATTTGGCTTAATGAACAATTAGCATCGGTCACCAATGAGGAGCAATTGATGAAAACATTAAGATGTTTTCGTCGTTTTATCCTGACTCGTCTTGAATGGTCTCAATTGACTAAGATTAGCACCGATGAACAAATACTATTGCAACTGAGTGAACTTGCTCAAGTGATCATTATCACGGCTCGTAATTGGCTCTACCAGTTAAGCTGTCAGGAATGGGGTACGCCTTGTAATGGGAAGGGAATTGCGCAGCCTTTACTGATTTTAGGTATGGGTAAATTAGGGGGGGGTGAACTGAATTTTTCCTCCGATATTGATCTTATATTTACTTATCCTGAACACGGTCATACTCAAGGTGGACGACGAGAGCTGGATAATGCGGTTTTTTTTACTCGTTTAGGGCAACGCCTAATCAAAGCGCTCGATCACGTCACTGAAGACGGCTTTGTTTATCGGGTTGATATGCGTTTACGTCCACTTGGTGACGGTGGCCCGTTAGTGCTCAGTTTTTCCGCTATGGAAGATTATTATCAAGAACAAGGGCGAGACTGGGAACGTTACGCCATGGTGAAAGCTAAGGTCTTAGGTGATCAGCAAGATCCTTATACCTTAGAACTCTATCAAATGCTAAAACCTTTTGTTTATCGTCGTTATATTGATTTTAGCGTATTACAATCATTGCGAAATATGAAAAGCATGATTGAACGAGAAGTGCGTCGTCGAGGTTTGAAAAACAATATAAAACTCGGCGCTGGCGGGATTCGAGAAATTGAGTTTATCGTACAAGTGTTTCAACTTATTCGAGGCGGTCGAGTAGTGGGGTTACAGACTCGTTCCTTATTACACGCTTTACAGGTGATAGAACAAGAAGGATTATTGGATGTTGAGGAAGTGATTTTATTGCGGGAAAACTACCTATTTTTACGCCGCTGTGAAAACATTTTGCAAGCCATTAATGATGAACAAACCCAAACCTTGCCTGAAAACGAACTCGATCAATTACGTCTGGCGACCAGCATGGGCTTTGATAACTGGTCAACGTTTAGCGATGATTTATCTAAACGAATGCAACTTAATCGACAAATATTTAATGAATTAATTGGCGAAGATACACCAGAATCGAGCCAATCTAAACACGATAATGATCCGTTTGATGATCTATGGGTGCCGGATTTACAATTGACTGATGTCAAAGCCGTATTACCCGGCTTAAACGAGCAAGATGCGCAGCAGCTATGTCAATTGTTGCTGCAATTTCGAGATGATATCGGCAAACGAACAATCGGCGTGCGAGGGCGTGAGATTTTAGATCAGCTAATGCCACGATTACTCGCTTTGACTTGTCATGAACAACAACCACTTATTTTACTGCCAAGAATTTTTCCATTACTGGTAAACATCGTTAGTCGTACCACCTATCTGGAACTACTGCTTGAGTATCCAACCGCACTGAAACAATTGATCCGCTTATGTAGCGCATCGCCAATGATCAGCGACCAATTAGCCCATTATCCCATTTTGTTAGATGAACTGATTGATATCAATTCGCTCTATCAAACGGCTGCCCCTGATGCTTATAAAAGTGAACTGTATCAATATTTACTGCGTATAGCGGTTGATGATGAAGAGCAACAACTCGAAGCCTTACGTCAGTTTAAACAGATGCAACTACTGCATATTGCTGCTGCTGATGTGCAGCATGTATTAACCACCATGAAAGTGAGTGATCACCTAACTTATGTGGCAGAAGCGTTACTGGATTTCGTTGTACAAATGGCATGGAATCAAATGGTAAGCCGTTATGGCAAGCCGGATTATCTCACTGACAACCAAAAAGGTTTAGTGGTGATAGCTTACGGTAAATTAGGTGGCTGGGAGCTGGGTTATGGTTCCGATCTGGATTTGGTCTTTTTACATAACTGCCCGGCCAGTAGTGTCACCAATGGTGAAAAACAGATAGATAGTCGGCAATTTTATTTACGACTGGTACAACGTATTATCCATTTATTTAATGTCCGTACCAGCTTTGGGATTTTATATGAAGTTGATGTACGCTTGCGCCCGCAAGGCGATGCCGGCTTATTAGCCTGTAGTTTAACGGCGTTTGAAGATTACCAAATGCATGAAGCATGGACATGGGAACATCAAGCCTTAGTGCGAGCTCGTGCAGTTTATGGTGAGGCTGAGCTAATTGAACAATTTAACCAAATTCGCCGCCAAGTACTTTGCAAAGCACGGGATGAAAGCCAATTAAAAACCGACGTCAGACAGATGCGTGAAAAAATGCGCCTACATTTAGGCACTACCCAAGCGGATTGGTTTAATTTAAAAATTGATGAAGGTGGCATTGGCGATATTGAATTTTTATCACAATATCTTGTGCTAAATTATGCCAATCAATATCCTAAAATAACCCATTGGAGTGATAACGTACGTATTTTAGAATTAGCAGCCAATTATCAAATTATGGATGAAACCGAAGCGCAAGCGCTCACCAACGCTTATATTGATATGCGTAATGAAATACATCAATTAGCATTACAACTTCGCCCAAGTTTGGTTGAAAGCGACAGCTTTAAGCAAGAAAGAGAGATAGTCAAACATAGCTGGGCTAAATGGTTAAGCAACAATTAGCTGTTTTATACTTAAACATAGGTATTTTCTGAAAGTTTTTGACAAGAAATATGCCAGTATAATATCGCTGACGTTAGGCAAGCAAAATGATTGCCTTGCTAAAGCAGGCTAAATGGCAAAGTAAAATAATTCAGTTTTATACTAAAACATAGGTATTTTCTGAAAGTTCTTGACAAGAAATCTACCTGTATAATATCACTGACGTTAGGAACCAAAATGATTGCCTTGCTAAAGCAGGCTAAATGGCAAAGTAAAATAGTTCAGTTTTATACTAAAACATAGGTGCTTTCTGAAAGTTTTTGACAAGAAATATAATTGTATAATATCGCTGAAGTTAGGCAATCAAAATGATTGCTAAACTAAGCCGGACTAACTGGTAAAATAAAATAGTTCAGTTTTATACTGAAACATGGGTATTTTCTGAAAGTTTTTGACAAGAAATATGCTTATATAATATCGCCGGTGTTAGGAATCAAAATGATTGCCAAACTAAGCCGAGCTAACTGGTAAAGCAAAATAGTTCAGTTTTATACTGAAACGTAGGTATTTTCTGAAAGTTCTTGGCAAGATAACGGCATTAGCCGTGAGATAACATCGGCTTAAAAACTTTTTATACCGATTTAGATTTTATTGGAGTTTTAAATTTAATGGCAACGATCAAAGATATTGCGAAATTGGCGGGAGTATCGCACGGCACGGTATCAAATGTGCTTAATGGTCGGGGTAATGTCAGTGTCAAAAAAATCAAATTAGTTGAACAAGCCGTACAACAGTTAGGCTATCAACTTAACTTACAAGCCAAAATCTTAAAAGAGGGCAGTGCTAAAACCATATCGGTAATTTTGCCCAATATCACTAAAGAACAGTACGCTTACCTTTATGAAGGTCTGTTTAATTATGCCAACGATCAAGGTTACGAACTAGCACTCTATTTGACCTATGACTCAAAAGAGCTTGAATTACAACATATCTCAAAAGTGGCCGTCAAACGTGATCACGCTGTTATCACCATTAGCGCTTTAGCTGATGCGCAACCTTATTATCAATCGATTAAAATAGCCGATGAAAAAATCATTTTTGTCTATCGCAAACCGGCTCAAGCAAAGCAATTTATCACCTTAGATTTTGAACAGGCAGGCGAGGATATCGCCGCACAAATGATAAAGCATCACTATCGGCATATCGGCTTATTTTGCTGTAGCTATCAACATCATCATGCGAATTTGTTCAAGCAAGGGCTGGAAAATGCTTTTGCCCGGCAAAATTATTCAGTGCGATTAGATTCCATTGCTTCAGCGCCGTCAGATAGCAGTTATAATTTATCTTTTCAATTTTTTACTGAGCAACACCCTCAATATCATGCCATTATCACCATGGATATGGAGCAGGCGCATTTTATCAGAAACGCTAACTTTTTTGGCAGTTTAGATAAGTGCCCACCCATTTATACATTAGCCAATAACCGATTTTATTATGAAAGTGACTTTTACCAATACCATATGAATTATGGGATGTTGAGCGAGCAGATCATTAAATTAATTGAAGATAAACCAATCACGCCGTTAGCTAATAAAGGCTTTTCATTATTACCCGCTATATTACCGGCTAAATTACCCGATAGCGCAGTAAGGGGCTTATCGCAAACGGCGCAAGTGATTAATTTTCTGATTTTACCCAGCCCGTCGACTGAAGCCGTTAAAAAATTGCTACCCCACTTTAAAAAAGTCAGCGGTATTGATGTCAACTTAATTGTAAAACCCTTTGATGAGATTTACGACATTGTTGAGAATTTTGACCAGCACCCACAAATCGATATTGTTCGACTCGATATGGCAGGTTTACCTTGGTTTGCTCCTTCCATATTTAAGCCGTTAATCGAGCTTGATCTCAATGTGGCATCGCTGTTTGAACGTTATCAACCGGAGATCGTTGAGCGATTTAGTTATGTGGATAATAAAGCCTATGCCATTCCGTTTGATCCGAGTGTGCAGATGCTGTTTTATCGTAAAGATTTATTTGACGATCCGTTGATCAAACGCGCTTACTTTGAAAAGTATCGACAGCACTTGCAGATCCCGACAAATTTTAAAGATTTCAATCAGATCGCCACATTTTTTAATCAACAGCATAATCGTGAATCCCCAATCGAGTATGGTAGTTGCATTACGCTGGGCAATGACGAGATTATCGCATCAGAGTTTTTACTTCGTTACTATGCGCAAGGTGGAAAATTATTTAATGAAGATAAACTATGTTTAAATCACTCGATTGCGCTAAGCACCTTAACCCAATTACAGACCTTTATTCAGTCAGCAAACAACATTGATGCCAGTTGGTGGCAACAGTCGGTTAATTTATTCGAACAGGGTAAACTGGCAATGCTAATTGTCTATACTAATTTGTTTAGCTATATCAATCATCGGGATATTTTACCATTGATTGGTTATAGCAATGTGCCGGGTAATCGTGCTTTATTTGGTGGTGGATCGCTGGGTATGTCTAAATATAGTCAAAAAGACAAAGCGGTAAAAACCTTTTTTGATTGGCTCTATTCGGCTGAAATCAATGAACAAATTGCTTTACTGGGCGGTGCAACAGCGCAAAAAAATATTATGCAAAATCAGCCGATTGTTAATCAATCACCCTGGCTACCGGTTGCCCAATTGCAATATGCTAATGGTATACGGGAAAACAGTATCAATGGCAAAGCGATTAATCTGCACTTAGTTGAACATATTATCGGTCAATATTTATCGGGTTGGATAAGCGGGCAATTTAGTGCTAAGCAAGTGATTGCGCTTATTAATGAGTCAATCAGCGAGCAATATTGCTAATAAAGGCATTATTAGCAATATTGTAATTAATAGGTTAAAGGCTACTTGCTTAGGATTCTGCTTTAGATGTCATAATCACATCTTTATCGTTAAAGAAGAACCAGAATCCGACCGCCACAATGGCCGCAACCACAGCCGGATAGATCCAAAACTGCTGCCATTGAGGTCCGGCTTGCTCTAAAGACTTTTCAGTTACAACCCGATTATTGATAAATCCACAGACTGACGCTGCCATAAACAGACCAAAACCATTGGAAACAATAAAACGTAATCCTTGCGCTTGAGCTTTAATTTCAGTTCCGGCTTTTTTATCTACATAAATATCCCCGGCTGTAAAGAAGAAGTCCCAACAGATACCTTGTAACAGAAGTGTACCAATAATATAGAAATACATCTCAACACCTCCTGCCGTGGCGGCTAAGGACAGCATTAAAGAGCGAATTACCCAACAAATGGCACCAAATAAGATGATCTTTTTAAATCCATAACGACTTAATAAGAAAGATAACATAAACATAAATATGACTTCGGTAGCAATGGCAATTTGCATCATGGACGCTGGCTCAATACCCAATACCGGTAAATAGACAGGTAGATAAGCACTATAAGCAGTTTTGGTTATCATCAAAATAAAGGTTGATAGCATAAAGATAGTAAAGTATTTATCTTTAAACAGCGATAACGCATCTAAACACAAAACATCACGTAGCGAGAATTTTTTGTTTTTGCCACTTGGCGGTGTATTAGGTAGCATAAAGCAATATAAGCCATATACCACAGAGGCACCAGCGGCAAGTAAAAACGAATTAATCGAAGTTGAAAAACCGGTAAACCCGAGAATTAATCCGGCTACCATAAAACCAATGGTACCAAAGACCCGAATAATTGGGAACCAACGAACACCGTCAATATGTCTGAAGCTTACGCTATTGGCTAAGGCAGTAGTTGGGTAAAACAGCAAGCCAACAATAAAGATCATAATTAAAAAGCCGGTCACATTACCGCTTAGAATAAAATTGGGAATAGTAAATAAAACACAAGCATTAATAATGTGTAACACGCCCATGACTTTTTGCGAGGCGATAAATCTATCGGCAACCATGCCCACAAACAGTGGCGAAATAATGGTAGCTATGCCCAAAACCGAATAAGTTGAACCGACAATCTCTTTTAAATCATGAGCAGCAAGTACTGCGCCGATAACCATATTCCATGCACCTTGCACAAAATATTGTAAAAACATCATAAGTAGCAAACTGGGTATTTTTGACATATAAAACTCCAATATTAAATTGTCTTAATTAAGCCGTCGTAAGCGACTTGAATATGATAAGGTTCAAATATTTCAACTAATTGGTCGTGCATAAATCCACTACTATGTGAGTGATGCGAGGTGATAAGTTGGGTTGAAGAGTCGAAGATCGCATCATCTAACATACGTTTTTGCGCAGCAATGACCGTTTCAATACTCATATGATTATTAGTGCGATCATTTTGCTTATAGCCATAAGTACATTCAAAAACCGCTAAATCGATTTTTTTACCTCTTGCTTTTAACCATTGCCAGGTGAGCTCCGGAAAATAGCCGGAATCGTGTCCGTGCAGTACCGTTTTGCCGTCTTTTTCGATCAGGTAAATATAACAAAATTCCCATTTGGCATGATTCGCCAGCAATGGGGTAATACGATAGCCGGCCGAACTGGTTACCGTTTGATATGGCACCAGCAAATTAAACACAAACCGCTCCGGGCTATAACCGGGTAGAACGTTTAAACAGCCATTTATCGCAATATCATTGCCATAAACAGACAGCGGATGATCGATATTAAAACCATAATCGACCATACGACTAAATAGATCACCGACATTAAAATGGTCGGGGTGGGTATGGGTAAAAAGAAGATCTTTGATTTTGGTCACATCAATATTATCACGCATAACTTGATAACTAAACTCTGGGGCAAAATCGATTTGCAAGATATCATCGATAATCACTGAACTTCGGGTGCGGATATTTTTACCTTTTTGTATTCGTGCTTTTTGACAAATATCGCATTTACAAAAAGGATTGGGAATACCTTCAGAAGCAGCGGTACCCAAAAACTGTAGTTTCACATTGTTCTCCTATTATTTAGGTTGTTTAAACGGGTCAAATTACAAGTTGTGTTGTAAAATTGGAACGTTTCAATTTTATGTGAAGGTAGGTTATTCCACAATAAAATTAGCTTACTTTTTTGTTAATTCGTGAGCAGGATCAAAGTTTTAAATTAACGCTAAATGATCGGATCAAATAAATTGATTAAGAAACAGTTTTTCTTTAATTGATGTGTTAATAAATTAATTTAGATACTAATTAATCGATCAGTGATCATTGCGCATACCACAGCTGATCTAACACTGACAAATCAATAATTAATCGCTATTTTTCAACGATAGAATAGGGCGATCTTTTGATAAACTTATCATTACAAATAGTATCTTAGATAGACTTTAAATCAATAATTAATTAGATAAAATCCTATATATGGAAACTAAAAACACTTAATGGACATTTTAGGAAACAAATTTATGCGCCAATTTAGAAAACTGTTAAACAATTCTGGTGATAGTGCAAGCTTGTATCAAGGCAAGCTGTAGCTTCGCTAACCAATAGATTATATTATGCAATCAAGCGTGATGATATTTGTTATTTATCTGTTACACATCAACCTTTTATTAATTATTTATCAGTACGATTAAACAAGTTAATTCAGGGGTTTAAGAAATTTAAGAAATACATTAAGAAACAATTGCTGTCGACTGATCGAGACAAAGATAAGTTTTGAATTGGGTACTAACGGTTTATATATCATAATGGCTTGCCTTACTAGCTATCTACATTAATTAGCCGAAATAATAGTTTAGATAAACTTTGAATATTATGATCACAAAGTCTAATCTAGCAATATAGGAAATCAAATAAACAATTTAAGAAACAATCTGTCGAGTTAGTTATTGATAGCGATACACGGGATTAATTTAAGTTGCTAGCGGGTTATAATCGATAATGAAATTTGATGATGTGAGTATTAATTAATTGGCAGGGTAATCATATCAATGAGATTAATAATTAAGTATTTTGGCGATATTGGAAATTAAAGAAATGCTATAGTAAATCATCTATCATAATAATTATTGATAGCGGTAAACGGTGTTAACTTCAGAAATTATCAGGTTATATCTCATAATAAATGACAATATATGTTTATTCATTGATTAGCAAAGTAAACCTTTTTGATAAGTGTAAAATGATAGTGAAAAATAAGTTGATATAGAAATATTGAAAATAAAAGAAACCATTTTGGAAATCATCGGTAAGAACAGTTTTTGGTTGCGATAAATGATATTAACAATTAAGTTAATTTGAAGATATAAGAAATAAAAGAAAGTATTTAAGAAACTATCGGCGTTAGTAATAACTAGCGCCGATATAGCGTAATAGCGTTGATCAGTTTAAGCTTAATTTGCCTCTTTCCAAAGGATCATCTCTTGATCATCAAGCTCAGCAGCATTGAAACCAACTATTGGTGGTAACTCTTCCCGATCAAAAGCTAAATCGCCACCATTTTCATCGATATCACCTTTTTTAATTCCTTTAAAATCGAAAAGGTGAGTATCACAAAGGTGTGATAGGGTGATATTTTGTGTTGCACGGAACATGGTTTCAATTCGTCCGGGGAATTTCTTATCCCACTCGTTAAGCATCTCTTTAATCACTTGTCGTTGTAAATTAGGCTGAGAGCCACATAAATTACAAGGAATAATTGGAAACTGCTTAATGTCGGCATATTTGGCGATATCTTTTTCTTTGCAATATGCCAGCGGACGAATAATGATATGTTCGCCCGTGTCGTTAACCAACTTCGGTGGCATCGCTTTAAGCTTTCCGCCATAAAACATGTTAAGAAACAGTGTTTCTAATATATCATCACGATGATGACCGAGCGCAATTTTGGTCGCCCCCAGTTCGGTTGCGGTGCGATATAAAATCCCTCGACGCAAACGAGAACAGAGCGAGCAGGTTGTTTTGCCTTCCGGAATTTTTTCTTTAACGATGCCGTAGGTGTTTTCCTGCACAATTTTGTACTCGATACCTAACGATTGCAGATATTCCGGCAAAACATGCTCAGGAAAGCCGGGCTGTTTTTGATCTAAATTGACGGCAACCAATTCAAAATTGACCGGTGCGCTTATTTTTAAATTAATCAGAATATCTAGCAAAGTATAACTATCTTTACCGCCGGATAAACAGACCATAATACGATCACCCTCTTCAATCATATTAAAGTCGGCAATCGCTTCGCCTGTTAGACGACGCAATCGTTTATGCAATTTATTTTGATTATATGTACTTGTCACCATACTATTAATTATTCCGCTCGTCCCATATAACGACGTTCAGCGATATGAATTTTCACTTTTTCGTTGTTATCGATATATTCAGGCACTTGAATAACTAAACCTGTTGATAAGGTCGCTGGTTTGGTGCGAGCACTGGCCGAAGCGCCTTTGATACTCGGTGAAGTTTCGATAATTTCTAAATCTACCGTTTGCGGCAACTCTAATGCGACAACTTCACCGTCTGCCATTAAAACTTGGATGCCATTCATGCCACCTTCAGGAATAAACAGTAATTCTTCTTCAATTTGTTCTTTTTTGAAAATAAAAGGAGTGTAATCTTCATTATCCATAAACACGTATTCATCACCGTCAATATAAGAAAAGCTGACCGGACGGCGAAATAGTTCGATAGTGTCGATAATATCATCACCTTTAAAGCGTTCTTCAACTTTACCGCCATTTCTGACATCGGTAAAACGCATTTTATAAAGGGTGCTTGCTCCACGTGCGCTTGGGCTTTGAACGTCAATTTCTTTCACCAGTAATAATTTACCGTTATAAGTGACCGCATCGCCTCGTTTTATCTCATTTGCTTTTGCCATAATATTTTCTTCGCAATTAATAAGGGGGTTAAAAAATTAGCTCGCTATTTTACCGCTATCTTGCTATTGTCTCCAACAAAATTTATCGATGATCGTTAAATAAAAGGTAATGCGATGACTGATTCATTTAAATGCCGTGAAAATTGTGGCGCTTGTTGTATTGCGCCGTCGATCTCATCTGCTATTCCTGGCATGCCTAACGGTAAACCGGCTGGCGTTGCCTGTATACATTTGGATGAAGATTTTCACTGTCGCTTATTTGGGCAATCATCCCGACCTTCTGTCTGTGGCCGTTTAAAGCCTTGCTTTGAGATGTGCGGTAACTGTCGCCAGCAGGCACTCGATTATTTATCTCAATTAGAACAGCTAACTAGGGTATAAGTATTGCTTATATTTAATAAACTGGTCTTATTATTAGAATTATTTATCTCGCACTGCTGTTTTTTTGCTACACTTCACCGCACTTTATTTGTTATAGATAAATAAACACAAACTGTTAAGTTAGATTTTCTCAGTTATTGGTTGATATTCAAAAGCAAAGCCGACTATGACTGAATTTTTTTATGTAATTTAATCTCTTTAAAAAGAAGAATATTGTTATGAATTATAAATTAAAACGGGATTTAAAAGCTCGTCATTTAACCATGATAGCAATCGGTGGCTCAATTGGTACCGGATTGTTTGTTGCTTCGGGTGCGACCGTTGCAACTGCTGGGCCCGGAGGCGCTCTGCTCTCCTATGCGATTATTGGCATTATGGTCTACTTTTTAATGACCAGCCTTGGCGAGTTAGCCGCTTACCTTCCGGTTTCCGGCACTTTTGCCACTTATGGCGCACGTTATGTCGATGAAGCGTTTGGTTTTGCTATCGGCTGGAACTATTGGTATAACTGGGCGATCACCGTTGCGGTTGATTTAGTGGCGGCGCAACTGGTTATCTCGTATTGGTTTGATGTAGGTGAATATAGTTGGCTGTGGAGCTTGCTATTTTTAAGTATTATTTTTTGTTTAAACTATATATCGGTAAAAGGTTTTGGTGAAGCCGAATTCTGGTTCTCATTAATTAAAGTAGTCACTGTAATTATCTTTATTATTATTGGGATTGCGATGTTTTACAGTATCTTACATCATGATGGAGTTAAAAGCGCCTTTGGCAATTGGCGGTATGGTGATGCGCCTTTTGTCGGTGGTTTTTCATCCATGATTGGTGTGGCTATGGTCGTTGGGTTTTCTTTTCAGGGAACTGAACTTATCGGCATTGCCGCTGGTGAGTCAGAAGATCCGAAAAGAAATATTCCTAAAGCAATGAGACAAGTGTTTTGGCGTATTTTACTGTTCTATATTTTCGCAATTTTTATCATCAGCGTATTGATACCTTATGACGATCCTAATTTATTGCGGAATGATGAAACCGACATTAGCGTCAGCCCGTTTACCTTAGTGTTCCAGCATGCTGGTTTATTATCGGCAGCGGCGGTGATGAATGCGGTGATTTTGACCTCGGTATTATCAGCCGGTAACTCAGGTTTATACGCCTCTACTCGTATGCTGTACGCCTTAGCTAAAGAGGGTAAAGCGCCAAAAATGTTCTCTCGATTATCTTCATCCGGCGTACCACGCTTTGCTTTAATAGCAACAACCATTATCGCTATGTTATGTTTCTTAACTTCGATGTTTAAAGACCAACAAGTTTACTTATGGTTACTCAATATGTCAGGTATGACCGGCTTTATTGCTTGGTTAGGTATTGCCATTAGCCATTACCGTTTTAGAAAAGGCTACATGGCGCAACGATTAGACTTAAACAAATTGCCTTACTTTTCGAATTTCTTCCCATTCGGACCGATTTTTGCCTTTGTACTTTGTTTAATCATTACCTTAGGTCAAAACTATGAAGCATTTTTGCAAGATACCATTGACTGGAATGGGGTGATAGCAACTTATATCGGTATTCCACTGTTTTTTGTGATCTACTTCGGTTATAAAATCGTCAAAAAAACCAAATGGATTAAATACGAAGATATGGACTTTTCACAAGTCGATTAACTCAATTATCGGATGTCGCAATTTGAATTGTTTATAATCCGATAGATTGACTAATTTCAAATAAAATACAATGGCGCCGCTTACTATCGGCGCCATTTTTTTTAGTATAAAGCGCTAAGCAAAGTAGTCGTTAGTCAATTAAATATCAATTAAGCCACGATGATAAAATCGATTTTGCAGAAGTTGATATACTTAATTACTACCGATTGCGGTTTGAATGATCAAGAATCAAATAGACAGGCTAATTTTAGATAATAGAAAAGCGCTTGCGTCGACTTCAGTCGACGCAATTGTATTAAAAAAAGAGAAATAACCGATTAGGTGGTTAATTATTTAAAAAAACAATAAGTCTGATAACGATTAGCGACTACGGAAGATGATACGAGCTTTTGAAAGATCATAAGGCGTCATTTCAACCGTAACTTTGTCGCCAGTTAGAATACGAATATAGTTTTTTCTCATCTTACCGGATATATGTGCAGTAACGACATGACCATTTTCAAGTTCAACACGAAACATCGTGTTTGGAAGAGTATCAAGTATAGTACCTTGCATTTCAATGTTATCTTCTTTTGCCATTGGGGCCTCTTATTAATAAATACAACAAATTAATTATACTCATTGCACTCACGACAATACACATGTTAATCAATGTGAGTACGAAAAGCGGTAAAATTAGACATTGCAAGTAAAGCCTATTGGATTTTTGCTAATGCCAATTTAGTGATTTTGAGTATAAACACAGAAAACTGAATTTAGAATATATAAATGCAGCGGCAAAATAATGCCGAAAAAAGTGCCAGATGTAAAGTCCTTTCTAAATTTTCTTTGCATTATAAAGCCCATGCTGATGAATATAGCGCCAAACTGGTGGTGGTAGCAAGTTTTCAACGTTTTTAGGGTCGTTAATATTTTGTCTGATTTGGGTTGCTGATATATCCTCAAGTGGCGTATGGGCAAAATAGATATAGCCCGCCGGCGAAGCATGCAGATCAGCCACATTTGTGGTTTGGTGCTTGGCAATCCATTTGGCCAAAGTCGGATCGGTAATTTTTTCACTATAATGCGGGCGTTGGCAGATAAGTAGGTGGCAATAATCAAGTAAGTTTTGCCACTGTTTCCAGCTTGGTAAACTAAGCAAGGAATCTTGCCCCATAATAAAGGCAAGCCCTTTTTGGCTGCCGTTTTGTTTACGCCACTGTGCTAGCGTATCGATAGTATAAGACGGGCGAGCCGCCTCGACGTTTAATTCCCTTGTATCGATTGAAAACAGCGGTAAATCAACGATCGCAAGCTCTAACATTGCCAGTCGCTCCGCCGTTGTGGCATCGGGCTGGGGTTTATGTGGTGGAATATGATTCGGTAGCAGGCAAATTTGCGTTAAACCGACCTCTTTTGCCAATGCTTTTGCCGGCCGGATATGTCCATAGTGAATCGGATCGAAGGTGCCGCCCAGTAGTGCTGTTAACATTGCTTAAAACCCATAAACTGCATCGATAAACTCGACAGCGCATCCCAAATTGCTAACTGATTATCATGCTTTAAACTGATTTCAATTTCAGTCAGTTTGGCCAATACTGCATAGAGATCGTTAATCGTAAAACGATTTAAAAAAGCGGTATAGATTGTTCTTTTGTTTTGCCAGACTTTATATTCATCAAATATCTGCTTGAAGTTTTTGTGCTGTAAGCCTTTTTTTAAATTGATGACTAAAATAAGCTCTCGTTGAATAGTGCGTAACAATATCAACGGCTCAACATCGTTAACTTTAAGTTGTTGTAATATATGAATCGCTCGTTTAGTTTTTTGAGCAAGCATGGCATCAATCCAATGATAGGGGGTAAAAATAGCCGAATCATTGATATTGTTTTCTATCTGTTCATAACTGATAGTTTGGTTGGGGAACAATAACTTAAGCTGCTCAATAATTTGAGTTAAGGCTAATAAATTGCCTTCGTAATAGTAACACAAAAGTTCAATGGCTGATTTTTCAATTGTTACCTCATTTTGTTGTAAATGGTTATTTAGCCACTGTGGTAATTGAGAAAAATCAGGCGTTGAGCAGTTGACCACCACAAGTTTATCGGATAGTGCTTTATACCATGGTGCGTTTTCTTGCGCTTTGGTGATCTTACTCAAACTGATGATAAGCGCGACATCAGCGGTTAGCTCTTGGCTAAGTGTGTTAAGTTTGCTTGCAATGGCAGCATTTAAGCCACTTTCGCCAAAATCTAATAAGATCAGGGTTTTGCTGGAAAACAGATTTAATGACTGACAGCAGTCATAAATTTTGTTCCAATCGGTTTGGTTATCGATCGTAAAGAGGTTTTGCTCTTCATAGCCCGCTTGTTGCATCGCTTTGCGAAGCGTGGTTTGCCCGTAGTGTTGTAAGTAAGGATCGCTACCTAATAACAGATAGTAGGGCGATCCTAATTGGTGGCTGATTTGATCTGCATTGATTCTTATCATAACAATATTTTAATTTACAGCATCAACCGATTTTAATTTACGGATAATTTGTTTAGCTGCTTGTCGATACATCTCATCTTCAATTAAATTTTGTTCTGCTGTTTTTGCCAATGCTGCAGCAGGATTATCAAAAAATGTTCTAAAAACTCGTACATTAATCGGGTAGATGTCTTGTCCGGCAATAATCACTTGTGCTTGAATGGTCAGCACAAGTTGATATTCAGCCGCTTTACCGTCTTGATAAATCGAGATAGTGCTACGATTAAGCGAGTCACTGATAATTTTTAATGAAGGTATCTGCCCGCCGTTATCTTGATTGACTAACGTGACGTTATTGTCTCTCAATAGCTCTTTAATATCTCGTGACAGTCGACCATAAGGGTCGTAACTGACATAAGTTAAAGTTTTAAAACGCTCGGGCACTTCTGTATCATATTGCAAATGAAATCCACAGCCAGTAAGTGATACTGCCAATAACATGAGTAATGCAAAATATTTTTTCATCGTATTACCACCTGTAGTTTAGTTATCTAACAATATCAACCCACCACCAAATTCAATAATTTACCCGGTACATAAATGACTTTACGAATTGTCACATCAACTAAATATTTTTGAATATTGGCTTCTTGTTTGGCTTGTTCAAGCACAAAGTCTTGATCGGCATCTGCCGGAACAGTGAATTTACCACGTACTTTACCGTTAATTTGCACAACAATCAGTTTTTCATCTTCAACCATTGCTGATTCATCAGCTACCGGCCAAGTGGTGTCGTCGATTGATTCATTGTGTCCTAACGCTTGCCACATGATAAAACACACATGCGGAATCATTGGATAGAGTAATCGTACAATCGCATTTAATGCTTCGTTCATTAACGCACGATCTTGTTCGGTTGCTTGTGGTGCTTTTTGCAGCCGATTCATAAATTCCATTACAGCAGCAATGGCGGTATTGAATGTTTGGCGACGCCCGATATCATCACTCACTTTAGCAATTGTTTTATGCAATTCACGGCGTAGTGTTTTTTGCTCTGCATTTAATTGCGCAACGTCAAGTTTGGCACAGGCACCTTGTTGGGCATGTTCATAAACTAAACGCCATACACGTTTAATAAAGCGGTTTGCACCTTCAACACCAGATTCTTGCCATTCAAGGGTCATATCTGCTGGCGAGGCAAACATCATAAATAGTCGAACAGTATCTGCGCCATATTTTTCAACCATTTCTTGTGGGTCGATACCGTTATTTTTTGATTTCGACATTTTGGTCATACCCGCATGCACCAGTTCATTACCTTTGCTGTCGGTTGCTTTGCAAATACGGCCTTTTTCATCACGTTCAATGGTCACTTCGGTCGGTGATACCCAAATACGTTCGTTAGTTGGGCTGGTGTAGTAAAATGCATCAGCAAGCACCATACCTTGACAAAGTAAACGTTTAGCCGGTTCATCGGAATTGACTAAGCCAAAATCACGCATCAATTTATGGAAGAATCTGAAATAGAGTAAATGCATAATAGCATGTTCGATACCGCCAACATATTGATCGACTGGCAACCAGTAGTTTGCCGCTTTTTCATCTAACATCCCTTTATCGTAATGCGGACAAGTATATCGTGCATAATACCAACTTGATTCCATAAATGTATCAAAAGTATCGGTTTCACGCAGCGCCGGTTGCCCGTTAACGGTTGTTTTTGCCCAGTTTGGATCGGCTTTAATTGGGCTGGTGATGCCATTCATTTCGACATTTTCCGGTAAAATAACCGGTAGTTGATCTTCCGGCGTTGGAATGGTGGTGCCGTCTTCGAGTGTCACCATTGGAATTGGTGCACCCCAATAACGTTGACGGGAAACCCCCCAATCACGCAAGCGATAATTGACTTTACGTTCACCAATACCTAATGCCGTGAGTTTGTCGGCGATAGCATTGAATGCTTGATCAAAATTAAGCCCGTCAAATTCACCCGAATTAAATAATATACCGTGCTCGGTGTAAGCTGTTTGAGAAAGATCCGGCGCGTTGCCTTGCTCATCTAAAATCACTGGTTTTATTGGTAAGTCATATTTTGACGCAAATTCATAGTCACGCTCGTCATGACCCGGTACAGCCATAACCGCACCTGTGCCATATTCAATCAAGACAAAGTTGGCAATCCATACCGGTACTTTATTACCCGTTAATGGATGAATAGCATAAAATCCGGTGGCAATGCCTTTTTTCTCCATGGTTGCCATATCAGCTTCTGCCGTTTTGGTATTTTTGCATTCTGCAATAAATTCCGCAATTTTCGGATTATCTTTCGCTGCTAATTGTGCCAGTGGATGCTCGGCAGCAACTGATACAAAACTCACGCCCATTAACGTATCAGGACGAGTTGTGTAAACACGCAATTTATCATTGTAGTTTTCAACTGCAAAATCAAACTCGACCCCTTCAGAACGGCCAATCCAGTTACGTTGCATGGTTTTTACTTGTTCTGGCCAGCTTTCAAGGGTATCTAAATCATTAAGAAGCTCTTCGGCATAGTCAGTGATTTTAATAAACCATTGTGGGATCTCTTTACGCTCAACCGGCGTATTACAGCGCCAACAACAGCCCTCAACAACCTGTTCATTAGCCAATACAGTTTGATCGTTAGGGCACCAGTTAACAGCTGAGGTTTTCTTGTAAACTAAGCCTTTTTCATACAGTTTAGTAAAGAACCACTGTTCCCATTTGTAGTATTCCGGTCGGCAAGTGGTGACTTCACGATCCCAATCGTAACCAAAACCTAATAACTGTAATTGCTTTTTCATATAAGCAATATTTTCATACGTCCATTTGGCTGGTGCGGTATTATTTTTAACTGCCGCCCCTTCCGCCGGTAAACCGAAGGCGTCCCAACCAATAGGTTGTAATACATTTTTGCCATTTAGACGTTGGTAACGTGAAATAGTATCGCCAATGGTGTAATTTCGGACATGACCAAGATGCAAACGTCCCGAAGGGTAAGGTAACATTGATAAACAGTAGTATTTTTCTTTTGAAGGATCTTCAGTAACATGAAATGTTTTGTTTTCTAGCCAATGCTGTTGCACTTTGGCTTCAATCTCGTCGGGGCGATATTGTTCTTGCATGATGAATATATGTCCTATCTATTATTGCTAATAAAAAATAATTTGCTAATTGTATTGGTTATTGGCACGTTTTACAAACGATATGTGAATCAAGCACAATGATTTGAGCATCCATATTTATTATGAGTTAAGATAGATAAAGTGAATAATATACATAAAAAAGAGATAAATTATTCAATATCGATATAATTAAAAAAGTCTTTAGACTATAGTTCTAAAACAAATATAAGGAATAGTTAATGCAAAATCGTACATTTGAATTTCGTTGTTTCACTCGGCGCTCATTTAAAAATTTAATGATACTCACTTTGTGCTTTGGTTTTTTAGTCGTTTGTTGTCTCACTTATTTATTTGTAATTTTCTTTGATGCGATCATGCCGATGATTCCCAACCAATACTTTGAGGTCATTTATATTATTGGAATGCTTGTTCCGGCATTATTTTCTATCTTTTTGTTTGCTATATATATTGTTCGTTTCTTCCGTAAAAAAATGACGATTAATGTCAATTCATATTTGATTAATATTGATGACCATAAAAAATTGAATCAAACTTTTCAATGGTCAGCATTACAAACAGTAACAATGTTTAAAAGTACCGCTGTGCTATATCAAACGATTATTTTGGAGTTTGACAATAAGCTTATTAATATGATGGTGGCAAAAAGTTTATATTTATCCAAAAAAGATACTGATCAATTTCTTCAATTTATACAATATGTCGATGAACAACTTATCAAACCAGATTTTACACTATCCTCATCAAATATAACTTTATCAACTAAACTTACGCAAGAAATAGCAACAGCACTAACAAATATAAAATTTAGTGAAGGAGAATATCGTTATTTATATGTCAGAAAGTAACGAGTCAGTGTTTCTTGATGATAAAATGCTGATATGGCTATTTAAACAATTAAATAGCCATATTTGACAAAACCATATTTTCAGGTGATCTATCAACTAGCCACCATTAAACACACTTAAGAAACGTGAGAAGAATGATTTTTTTCTTCAACCGGGTATAATTTCGATATTGGCTTGAATAAGTTGATCAACTTTTTTGGCTTCAATCTCGTTGCGGCGATATTGTTCTAGCGTGATAAATATCTGTCCTATCTATTATTGCTAATAAAAAATAATTTGCTAATTGTATTGGCTATTGGCAGGTTTACCAATGATATGTGAAACAAGTACAATGATTTGATATTAATTTTTATTAAGCGTTAAAATGATTAAGGTTAACAATATAAATAAAAAGTAATAAATTCGTTGACCACAACATAATTAAAAAAACTTCATGCACTTCTCTTAAAAGAAAATAGGGAATAGTTTATGGAAAATCGTACATTTGAATTTCGTTGTTTTACTCGGCGCTCATATATTTTTTTCACAATATCAATGGCTAGTTTTACTATGTCAGTCGCACGTTTTCACTTTTATTTATTTATTTTTTTATTTATCTCTGATGCTGTCATGCCTTTGATCCCCAAACAATATTTTAAGGTGATTTTTTTTGGTGGTATCATTGTGTTGAGCTTACTTACTGGCGTTTTGTTTGCTATAAGTATTGTGAGTTTATTCCGTAAAAAAATGACGATTAATGCCAATTCATATTCGATTAATATTGATGACCATAAAAAATTGAATCAAGTGTTTCAATGGTCAGCATTACAAAAAGTAATAATATTGAAAGTCGAAAACACTGGTTGGGTTAATCAAACACTTATCCTTGAGTTTGACAATAAGCGTATTAAAATGCTGACAGTAATGGGAAGAATTCCACTATTATTCAAAAAAGATATCGATCAATTTTTTGAATTCGCACAATATCTTCATGAACAAGTTCTCAAACCAGATTTTACATTAATCTCTGAGGATGAAACTTTATCATCTAAAACAGCTGAATTTCTAGTGAATGCTTCACATGATTTAGAAAATCGTTACCTTTATGTCAGAAAGTAGGTCATGCGCATTTATTTTTTATACATTGTGATAATACAATGGCTATTTAAATGTTTAAATAGCCATCAACTGTTTTGATAAACTTTAACTGCCCTTAATTGGTGAGTATATTAGCCACCATTAAACACACTTAAGAAACGTGAGAAGAATGATTTTTTCTCTTCAACTGGTATATTTTCGATATTGGCTTGAATAAGTTGATCAACTTTTTTGGCTTCATCAACTAAACCCAGTTCGTTATAAGCATTACGCATTAATAATAATGCTGATTTAGTTGAGTCAGTATCAGGGAACATTGCCAGCATTTGGGTGACACGATTGATAACTGCAACATAAGCGCCACGCTTGGTATAAAATTGGGCTACTTTTAATTCATATCGAGCCATGCGATTTTTCAAAAAGACTAATCGTTTTTTGGCATCTGCTGCATATTGGCTAGTTGGAAAACTGGAAACTAAATAAGTAAAATCTTTAAATGCGGCGGCAGCGAATTCTGGATCACGATCTGAACGGTCAACGTTAAACCATCCCTGAATCATATTATCGTCTTGAGCCATATTGGTAATACCACGCATATAAATAACCCAATCGATGTTTGGATGCGTTGGATTCAATTTTAAAAAGCGGTCGATCGAGGCTATAGCAAGGGGTAAGTCAGCAGATTTGTAATAGGCATAAATTAAATCGAGTTGCACTTGCTGGGAGTACGGACCGAATGGATAGCTTTTATCCATTGCCTCTAAAATCGTGATACTGGATTTGATATTGCCATTTTCAAGCTCTGATTTAGCTTTACTGTGCAGTTCAATCTCTGGTACATATTCAACTTCGGGTTTGGTTGAGGTACAGCCTATTAGCGCACCACATAGAGCGATAGCTAACAAAGAGTGTAAATGTAATTTCATTCAGTTTTCAATCCAAAATATAATTAAACATTAAAGGCTAGGATTAGTATATAATACTCTAAAACAGATGAGCTTAAAATAGATAAATTACACATGCAAGAGTTAAAATTATCAACTGAAATTGAAGCAAGCCAACTGGGAATGCGTTTAGATCAAGCATTATCAGAGCTTTTTCCCGATTATTCACGCTCAAGAATTAAAGATTGGATCGTTAACAATAAAGTGATGGTTAATAACGTTATTGTTAACAAACCTAAAGAAAAAGTACTGGGCGGTGAAAAAATAACGATCAATGCTGAAATTGAAGAAGAGACCTATCATCAACCGGAAAATATTCCACTTGATATCGTTTATGAAGATGATGATATTTTAGTTATCAATAAACCTCGTGACCTTGTTGTGCACCCCGGTGCCGGCAATCCAAATGGTACGGTTTTAAATGCGTTGCTTTATCACTATCCGGAGATAGCACGGGTACCACGAGCGGGTATAGTGCATCGGCTTGATAAAGATACCACCGGACTTATGGTTGTGGCTAAAACCATTGTTGCTCAAACGCATCTGGTTGAATCACTCCAATTACGGGAAATTACACGTGAGTATGAAGCGGTTGCTATGGGGATTATTACCGCCGGTGGGACAATCGATCAGCCGATTACTCGTCATCCGACTAAACGCACTCATATGGCTGTTTTTCCAACCGGTAAACCTGCGACTACCCATTATCGTGTCATGGAAAAGTACCGCTTACATACTCGTTTAAGACTGCGGTTAGAGACCGGTCGAACTCACCAAATCCGTGTCCATATGGCGCATATAGCGCATCCTTTAGTGGGCGATCCTCTCTATGGCGGTCGTCCAAGACCACCAAAAGGAGCGAGTGAATCGTTTATTCAAACTTTACGTAATTTTGACAGACAAGCTTTACATGCTACTATGTTAAAACTGTTTCATCCGGTCACTGGTGAACAAATGCAATGGCATGCACCTATTCCGGATGATATGCAAAAATTAATACAAGCATTACAAGAAGATACAGAACTTCATAAAGATGAAATAGATTGGTAACAAATATGATTAAATCGATTTACCCCTACTGGTCAGCGCCAAAAAATATTCGGGCATTTACTTCAACACGAATCGGAGGCGTCAGTAAGGCGCCTTATGATAGCTTAAATTTAGGTAGTCGAACGGCTGATAATTTAACCGATGTTTGTCAAAATCGTCAGCGTATAATTGAAGCCGAGCATATTCCCAGCGAGCCATATTGGTTAAATCAAACGCATAGTAATAAAGTCCTTGATATCTCATCGATTCCCCTTCAAGCCCCGAGCGGCATTATAAATCAAAACGAAGCTCAAGCAGATGCTTCTTATACCAGTCAAGCTAAACAAGTGAGTGTTGTGTTAACCGCTGACTGTATGCCGGTACTCTTTTGTTCAATCAAAGGCGATGAAGTTGCCGCTGCTCATGCCGGTTGGCGAGGACTTTGTAATGGTATTCTAGAAGAAACCGTGAAAAAGTTTTCTTGTCCGGTCAATGAAATCTTAGCGTGGCTTGGACCGGCTATTAGTCAACAAAAGTTTGAAGTTGGGGAAGAAGTCAAGCAAGCCTTTGAACAAGTTGACGCTAAAGCCAGTGCGGCTTTTAAATTAATTAATGCAAATCAGCAAAAATATTTGGCCAACCTTTATTTAATTGCCAAACAACGTTTGCAAGCAATGGGCATTTTAAAAATTTTTGGTGGTGATTATTGTACCTATATCGAGCAAGACAAATTCTTTTCGTATCGTCGTGATCAGACCACCGGCCGAATGGCAACGATGATTTGGTTTGAATAACATTACGATTGGATTCAACTTCATTATTTTTTACATCGAAAGCCTAATTATGCTCTTACATAGAGTCTTCCGATTATTGCGTTTTTATCGCTGATAAAAGCGGCAGTAGCTCATTTTCCTATCGTTCATACTTCATCTTGATAAACGGTATTTTTTGATTCAATCTATAAGGCTAAAATAACAAATCCAATTCGCCTTCTTGTTCCACTTTGGCGCTTGAAAGATTAATTTAAATCCGCTTCAAATAATAGAAAAAAAACATGCCTCTTAGTCATTGCCGAAGATGATTTATAGTTGTCAGATAAGGCGTGCGACTGAATCAGCTTTAATGCAATTATTCGATGCCAGCAAATTTATGAGTCTGCAAACTTAACAGCCATTTATTATTTTCGCGACCCTCATTAATTTTGCCTAACAAAGTAATAGTGTCATGCATATTCATCACGCCATTATTTTCACAAGGGGAAAGATAATAGCGTTTTGCATCAATTTGCTTTTCAATATATTGGCAAAATGGTAGAAAATCGGGGTGATTTTCGACAACAATACGCACTTCATCGGCGGTCGGCTGGGCGATTTTTTGATAGCGAGATTGATAGCAAAATTTAGGGCTTAGTGCGATATAGTCAATCAACAGATCGACTTTGCCAAGACCATTACTCTCAATGGCAATAAAATAACCGGCTTGTTTGAGTGATAAGAGCAGCTCCGGCAACGCTTTAACCATAGTCGGCTCACCGCCGGTGATAATAATATTTTTGCTTTGATACTGCTTAAGCGTTGCTAATAGCTGCGTTAAGGTAAATCGGCTAAATCGGCGAAAATCGGTATCACACCATGCACAATTCAAATTACAACCGGCAAAGCGAATAAAAATTGCCGGCATACCAGTATTGTAACCTTCGCCCTGTAAAGATTCGAAGATTTCAACAATGCGAAATTCAGTCATTTTTAGCTCCGGCGGTACTCGCAGTAAGATGTCGGGGTTTCCCAAAGTTTGATCATCGAAACGGGTAGATATTGCGCTAAGCAATCGAAGATGTATTGACTCATTCCTTCAGCAGTTGTACGGCATGGAAAGGCAAAAATTTTACGATCCATCTGCTTTAATAAATCGGCAATCCGGCACTCGTTGGCGTTATTTTGGTTGTATAAATAAGCATGATCGAGCGGATCAACAATATGTTGTTTAACAATTGCTTTTAAATCAGCGTAATCCATGACCATATCAGCACTTGAGCCGCTGGTAATAAGTTCACCACTGATCTCAACTAATAAGCGATAGGTATGACCGTGCAGGTTATGACATTTTTTATTATGCCCGTCTAACATATGACAAGCATCAAATTGAAACTCTTTAGCTATTTTGAACATGATATTATCCTAGTTTTTTTACGTGGGATGGGTTACGAACCACGGTTAGATGACCTAACAAAACGAGCGGCTAATATAATCGATAAACGTTGATTTGTCATCTTTCAATTGTCATTTAATGATAGTTTAAGTAAACTGATGCGGTGATTTTCATCACGTTTTCTAATACAAGGTTAACTGTGTCTTATTTGCGTTGTTTTGTTGTATAAATTCTGTAAAAAAATATTCTCAATCAGCTCTTGAAATTTCATCTTCCACACTCATTTAGTGATCATGCAAATGGATTGAATGCTTTGCCATTTGATCCAAATCTATTGCACAGGAGATAAATAATATGAGGTTAGACAAACTCACAAATAAATTTCAACAAGCTTTAGCTGATGCGCAGTCTTTAGCATTAGGTAAAGATAATCAATATATCGAGCCTGTTCATGTACTTTCCGCCATGCTCAATCAAGAAGGCAGTAGTGTTAAACCATTATTAGCTTCGGCTGGCGCTAATATCGCTCTATTACAACAAGAATTAACTCAAGCGATTGATCGTTTGCCGCAAGTACAAGGTGCCGGCGGTGATGTGATACCTTCACAAGATTTTATTCGAGTACTAAATCTTTGTGACAAATTATCGCAAAAAAATGGCGATAGTTATATCTCATCTGAACTATTTATATTAGCCGCTTTAGAAGATAAAGGCAGTTTAAGTGACATACTTAAACGTAGTGGCGTGACGAAAGATAAATTTAATCAGGCGGTAAATCAAGTAAGAGGTAATGATAACGTGAACGATCCTAATGCAGAAGATCAACGTGGTGCGTTGAAAAAATATACTATCGATTTAACCGAACGTGCTGAACAAGGCAAACTCGATCCGGTTATTGGTCGTGATGAAGAGATTCGCCGTACTATTCAAGTATTGCAACGTCGTACCAAAAATAACCCGGTACTTATTGGTGAGCCGGGGGTCGGTAAAACCGCTATCGTTGAAGGTTTAGCACAGCGTATTGTTAATCGTGAAGTACCGGAAGGGTTACGTAACAAACGTGTTTTATCATTAGATATGGGTGCTTTGATTGCCGGCGCTAAATATCGTGGTGAATTTGAAGAGCGTCTTAAAGCAGTACTTAAAGATATCGCCAAAGAAGAAGGCCGTATCATTCTGTTTATTGATGAGATTCATACCATGGTTGGGGCAGGGAAAAGTGATGGTGCGATGGATGCCGGTAATATGTTAAAACCCGCATTGGCTCGTGGTGAATTGCACTGCGTGGGCGCAACCACTCTTGATGAATATCGTCAATATATTGAGAAAGATCCTGCGTTAGAACGCCGTTTCCAAAAAGTCTATGTGGCAGAACCAAGTGTTGAAGATACGATTGCCATTTTACGTGGTTTGAAAGAGCGTTATGAAATTCACCACCACGTACAAATTACCGATCCGGCTATTGTAGCGGCGGCAACGTTATCGCATCGTTATATTTCAGACCGTATGTTACCGGATAAAGCAATCGATTTAATCGATGAAGCGGCTTCGAGCATTCGTATGCAAATGGATTCTAAACCGGAATCATTAGATCGCCTTGAAAGACGCATTATTCAGCTAAAACTTGAGCAACAAGCGCTTAAGAAAGAGTCTGATGATGCAAGTAAAAAACGACTTGAGATGCTAAATGATGAACTTGCTGAGAAAGAAAAACAATATGCGTCACTTGAAGAAGAATGGAAGTCAGAGAAGGCAGCAGTTTCGGGCACTCAAACTATCAAAACAGAGTTGGAGAAAGCTCGCACTGAAATAGAGCAAGCACGCCGTGCCGGTGATTTAAACAAAATGTCAGAACTACAATATGGCAAAATCCCGGAATTGGAAAAGAAACTTGCCTCAGCGACACAGTTAGAAGGCAAAACCATGAAGTTATTGCGTAACAAAGTCACCGATAACGAAATTGCCGAAGTATTATCGAAAGCAACCGGTATTCCTGTTTCCAGAATGCTCGAAAGCGAAAAAGATAAATTACTACACATGGAAGATGCGTTACATAAACGTGTTATTGGTCAAGATGAAGCGGTGGTTGCGGTGGCTAATGCGATTCGTCGTAGTCGTGCCGGGCTTTCTGATCCAAATAAACCGATCGGATCGTTCTTATTCTTAGGTCCAACTGGTGTAGGTAAAACTGAGCTTTGTAAAGCACTGGCAAACTTTATGTTTGATAGTGAAGATGCCATGGTGCGGATTGATATGTCAGAATTTATGGAAAAACACTCAGTTGCTCGATTAATTGGTGCGCCTCCGGGATACGTTGGTTACGAAGAAGGTGGCTATTTAACCGAAGCGGTAAGACGTCGACCATATTCAGTCATTTTACTTGATGAGGTTGAAAAAGCGCATCCGGATGTTTTTAATATTTTATTACAAGTATTAGATGACGGTCGCTTAACCGACGGGCAAGGTCGTACGGTTGATTTCCGCAATACGGTAATTATTATGACCTCTAATTTAGGCTCAGATCTTATTCAAGGTCAAGTCGAGTTAAGTTACGACGAAATGAAAGCGTTAGTGATGACTGTTGTCACTAAACACTTTAGACCGGAATTTATCAATCGTATTGACGAAACAGTGGTCTTCCACCCACTAGGTCAAGAAAACATTAAAGCGATTGCTAAAATTCAATTGGCACATGTTGAAAAACGCTTAGAAGAACGAGGCTATGAATTAGAAATCTCTGATGCCGCATTAGAACAGCTTGCGAAAGTTGGCTTCGATCCAATTTATGGTGCAAGACCGTTAAAACGTGCAATTCAACAAGAGATTGAAAATCCGTTAGCTCAACAAATCTTAGCGGGGAAATTAGTACCGGGTAAAACCATTCATTTGGACTTAGTCGGTGATAATATTGAAGCTAAACAGTAATTTGTGTGGTTGAATAATGAAAATAAAAACCGGAAAACATGATGTTTTCCGGTTTTTTTATTGGTAATGATTACTGAACAAATAATCTTAAGTAGCCTAATTATAAAGGACTGACTTTAGAGAATTTAAAGATAAATTCAGGCTCTTTGACTTTACCGTCTAAAGTCAAACTTGATTCATAAATACAAGTATCGCTATCATCAAAGAATTGACCGGAAAATTTCACTTTTTGACCTTTCTTTAAGTTGGCAACAGCATCAAACAGTGGTGTAGAAGGTTGAATTAATGTGTTATGGAAACTATCCGAAATTGCGTTATTCCAAGTTTCGACATAAACATTTTTAGCTATCTCAATCTTTAAAATGCCCAGACCGTCTGAATTGGAATCAATTTTGCTTACCGTTCCAATCCAATCTTCGACCGTTAATGGTCCCATATTGGCACAAATCGTTTTGTTTCTTTCTCTTAGCGCATTACCTTTTTTCATATCATTATCAGCTTTTTGGGCTTTATCAATAGCGAGTAATGATGCATCGATTAAAACAGTTTGATTAGCGGGATACTGAATTTCCGGCTCAGACTCCTTTTTGCTCTCACTGCTATTACCGGCAAAAATGGCTAAGACTAAGAAGCCTACGCCAGCAATAATGATTTTTTTGCTTAAAGACATCTTCTTTTTGGTTGCGTCAGTCATAAAACATTCCTTTTTATTTCCATTGACTATAAAAAAAGCGATCACAGTTTAGATGAATCTCATTTTTTCTACAACACTGTTTTATTAATCGTGGCTAAGCATTTTGTTCGTTTTACTATGCTCGATGTTGATGTATTGTTGATATTAGCAGTTAAACTTAGCTGTTTTATTGACTTGTCATCTGACCGAAATGTGATATTAATGCTTAAGATATCATCAGTATCAACACCATTAAAAAATAGCGTTGAGATTGCTCTATTAATAAGGATTACAATAATTCATCAAAAATAGAACAAGCATTAATCTTGCTAAATGTTGCATAAAGTTGCATAATCAATCACAGTAATGATCTATCTCGTAAAATAAGTGAAAGGAAAAATGTATGATTAAGTTAATTATCAGTGATTTAGATGGTACTTTTTTAAACGACAGGGGCGATTATGATCGCCAGTTATTTGCTAAAGTGTATGAGCAAATGGCAAAACAGGGGGTCCATTTTGTCGCTTGTACCGGTAAGCAGTGTGAACGGGTAGAAGAGCTGTTTGGTGATTATCGTGATAAAATTTGGATTGTTGGTGATAGTGCGACGGCAATTAAATTTAATGGTGAGTTTATCTACCGCTCATTTTTAGCCAATCAGTTAGGTCAACAAATTATTGCCACTCTCGAACAAGTTAATAAAAATCATGTCATTATTGCCTGTACTGCAAATGGTGCGACCATTAAAGCCAATTTGCCGGATCGGTTAAAACAAAAAGTACGACAATCTTATGCGGCAATGATTGAAGTTGATGATTTTAAAACTATTACTGATGATTTTATTAAAATTACCGTTTACGATGAAAACCAACAATGCCCGCAAACTCGCACCCATTTAACCCCTTATGAAAACCAAGCCTATATTGTGGTATCTGAAGCAGCATGGATAGATATTACAGAACATAACGTGCATAAAGGTAATACCATTAAAAAATTACAACAACTATTAGATGTTGATTATGGGCAAACCATGGCATTTGGTGACGGTTATAACGACATTGAATTGCTCCAGCAGGCTCAATATAGTTTTGCTATGCGTAATGCTTTTGATGAAACCAAAGCGGTTGCTAGATTTATTACCGGTTATAATGATGAAAGTGCAGTATTAAAAACCATTCAACTTATGTTGGATTTGCAGGCTCAGCCAAAAGCCGAATCTTAGGATAAAAAGCGCATGAACTTAAACCAGCTCAATTTGTAAATTGACTTGTTCAAAGCCTTCAATTTTTGATTCACGACTGGCAATAACAATATCAATATCTTCACAAGTTGCCACTTTATAGCGTGCAACTTGCAACATTTTATCGGCAATTACCGCAGCGATTACCTCGTTACTTTGCGCAATCAGCTCTTTTTTAAAGCAAGCATCTTCATAATAAACCGCACTGAGTCCGGCTTGTGGATCGAGTCCACAAACACCAATAAAAGTTTGATCAAAAATCATATTACGAATTTGATTGACGGTATCGGCGCCCATGGTGCTGCCGGTTTGTGGATTGACTTTGCCGCCGACTAAAATCAGCTCACCTTTGTTACGGCTACTTAAGACGGTGGCGATTTGCGGGGAATTGGTGATAATGGTTAAATCCATATCTTGAGGGATGTAACTTGCCATAGCAAGATAAGTCGAGCCGGCATCGATAAAAATACAGGAATGGTTTTTAATCAACATAGCGCATCGCTTAGCGACTTTGGATTTTTCATCGACACTTTGCGTCATTCTGGTTTCGAAGCTTGCTGACTGTTTTAACTGACTGACCGCACCACCATACACACGCTTACAGATTCCGTTGCGAGCAAGTTTTTGCAAATCTCGACGGATAGTATGCTCTGACACGCCTAGTTGCGAGATTAAATCAGCACTCACCACCCGGCCTTTTTCAGCTAAGAGCTGCTGAATGTAAGCTTGTCGTTGTTCCGGAAAGGCATTAAAGTCAATCATTTAAAGTCCTTTTGTGAATATTTGTATCGGTGAAAGATTATGATTGATAATCATACCGATATCGTAGGGAAATATCAAAGGTGATTAAGGGAAGGGGAGAGGTGTTTTTTTTAATAGCTTAAAAGTGTGTTTTTATACTGAAACGTAGGTGTTTTCTGAAAGTTTTTGACAATGGTTTGTGTTTTTACTTAAACACCTATATTTTCTGAAAGTTCTTGACAAGGTTTTATACTTTTATTGAAAGTTGTAGCTTTTTGGTTTGCAGGTTTCGGACGCTGTTGATTAGTCGATAATTTCAATACGATGTCAGCGTCCGAATTAGGGGGATTTTGTGCGAAATCCCCCTAATAACCCCCTCGCAGCACCACCCAAAGCGGTCTTCGACTGCCCTCCGCCTTCGTTCGGTCTTAACGCACCGGCGCTGATTTGTTCCGGACAAAGCAGCGCCTCGCCAAACATCCCTGTTTGGCGTGCTAACCTCACTCAGTTGTCGGCGCTTTGTGAAGGTGCGGGTGGGTGCACTTGTTTGTTTTTGTGAAAGGTAATGGTAAGCGGTTTAAAAATAGTAGTGGAGCTTAAAATACAAACTTTATGAACCCTTTTTTTTTAGCTAAAACTAAAGCCATTAAAAATCAATATATTGCAAAAGTGTTAGAAAAAAGGGTTTTTAAACCTAAAATTGCCCTTTATGTTTTTATAAACGATGTTTATAGTATGTGAGATTCTAGTTTAAAGCTGCATAAGCTGTTTAGAAATTGGCGTAATGCTAAAACAGAGCCACCAGACCCTTTGCAGCTGCATAAGCCGTTAATAAATCAGAACTCTTACCAAAAGCTTTATCTAGCATATTTACGGCTGCATAAGGAGTTTATGATATTTTTGAAATATCTAAAACTTTTGTTTTATACTGAAACGTGGGTATTTTCTGAAACTTTTTGACAATGGTTTGTTTTTTACTTAAACACCTATATTTTCTGAAAGTTCTTGACAAGGTTTTATACTTTTATTGAAAGTTGTAGCTTTTTGGTTTGTAGGTTTCGGACGCTGTTAATTTGTTGATATTTTCATTACGATGTCAGCGTCCGAATTAGGCGGATTTTTTGCGAAATCCCCCCTAATAACCCCCTCGCAGCACCACCCACAGCGGTCTTTGACTACCCTCCGCCTTCGTTCGGTCTTAACGCACCGGCGCTGATTTGTTCCGGACAAAGCAGCGCCTCGCCAAACGTCCCTGTTTGGCGTGCTAACTTCTCTCAGTTGTCGGCGCTTTGTTAAGGTGCAATCTGGTGCACTTGTCTGTTTTTGTGGAAGGTAATGGTAAGTCGTTTAGAAATAGTCGTGGAGTTAAAAATACAAACTTTATAAACCCTTTTTTTTAGCTAAAAATAAAAATATTAAAAATCAATATATTGCAAAAGTGTTAGAAAAAAGGGTTTTTAAAACTAAAATTGCCCTTTATGTTTTTATAAACGATGTTTATAGTATGTGGGATTCTAGTTTAAAGCTGCATAAGCTGTTTAGAAAACTTGTTGTCATCAAGTGCATGATGAGCTTCAGTTTAAAGCTGCATAAGCTGTTTAGAAATATGGATATAGGGAACGTCCGCTACTTCATTTGTTTAAAGCTGCATAAGCTGTTTAGAAAATTAATTGTTAATGTAATTTTCATGTTCTACCGTTTAAAGCTGCATAAGCTGTTTAGAAAAGTTTTCAGGCGGATACGTTTTATTCCATGCTGTTTACAGCTGCATAAGCTGTTTAGAAACCGCCGCATCTTCTATAAGCGCATCTAAATGCGTTTACAGCTGCATAAGCCGTTTAGAAACAACAATTTCCTGTTTTTTTACCAGACAAAAACTTTACAACTGCATAAGGATTATGGATATTTTTGTAATATCTAAAATTTTTGTTTTTATACTAAAACATAGGTTTTTTCTGAAACTTCTTGTCAATGTTTTTTAGGCTTTGCTTTTATATCACATTGCTTTGTATTAGTAATTTTCGTTGCTGGGTAGGGTTGATAATTTTTTTTTATTATTAAATTGTTAAATATCACGTTATATTATTTAGCCAAAATTTAGTCACGAGAATTTATTATGAAAACATTAGTAAAAGCATTGTTTATAATGGGTGGTTTTATTTTTCCTTTGGTTAGTCATGCGGCTTTGCCTGAGACGATTAAAGTTGGGGCTGATACGTCTTATGCGCCTTTTGATTTTATCAATGCCGAGGGGGAGATCACCGGTTTTAATATTGAGATTACGCAAGCTTTATGTGAGAAGGCTCAAGTTAAGTGTATTTTTCAGTCGACTGATTTTGATGCGTTGATTCCGTCTCTTTTAGCCAGGAAGATTGATATGATTTCTTCTTCATTAATGATGACTGAGAAGCGCAAAAAGCAGATTGCTTTTTCTGATGAAATTTTTCGCACTCAATCACGTTTAATTACGAAGGAAGGATCGGATTTATTGCCGACGGTTGAATCTTTAGCCGGTAAACGTGTCGGGGTTGAGCAAGGTACTGCGCAGGAGCATTTTGCCAATGATAAATGGCGATCGCATGGTGTGACTATTGTGCCATATCAAAATCAATTACAAGTATTTTCTGATCTGGCAGCAGGGCGGTTGGATGCAGCTTTGCAAGATGAAGTGACCGGTAGTTATGCATTTTTAAAACAGCCGCAAGGTAAGGGTTTTGCCTTTGCTGGCGAGGTTTTAAGTGATAAGGACTATTTTGATGTGGGTGTTGGTTTAGGTTTTCGTAAGAACGATGACCAATTACGTGAAGCATTTAATCAAGCTTTAAAGGCGATTATTGCTGATGGCACCTATAAAAAAATTAACGATAAATATTTTGATTTTAACGTCAATAGCCAACTTAAATAGTCGATGCAAGGTTATAGTTCATTAATTTTTCATGGGGCTTGGTTGACCATTAGTTTAGCTTTAGCCTCATTAGTTTTGGCAATGATGATAGGGATTATCTGTGCGCTGGGTAAGTTATCTAAACGCAGGGTGATTAGGTTAATTTGTCAGGCTTATACGTCGTTAATTCGTGGCGTGCCGGATCTAGTGTTAATGATGCTGATCTTTTTTGGCTTGCAGTTTGCGTTAAATAATCTGACCGATTTTTTACAGATCGATATCATTGAAATCGATCCTTTTATTGCCGGCATCATCACTTTAGGTTTTATTTACGGGGCTTATTTTACTGAAACATTTCGTGGCGCTTATCTGTCGGTTTCAAAAAATACCTTAGATGCCGCAACGGCGTTGGGATTAACTCCAAGACAAGTGTTTGTTAATGTCATGTTTCCATTGATGATGCGCTTTGCCTTGCCGGGGATTGCTAATAACTGGTTAGTGGTATTAAAAGCGACTGCTTTAGTTTCGTTACTCGGGCTATTTGATTTAGTTAAAGCAACCAAAACGGCTGGTGAAGCTACCTATCAACCTCTCTATTTTGCCCTCATTGCTGGCGGTTTCTATCTGTTTTTTACCTCAATCTCAAATATCGTATTATGGTGGCTGGAAAAGCACTATTCTATCGGTATGAATAAAGCTAAATTATAAAGAGTTTTATTATGATAGATATTTTGCAAGACTATTGGAAAGCCTTATTATGGACTGACGGTTATCATATTACCGGGCTTGCGATGACACTTTGGATCTTGATTGTATCAGTAAGCTTGGGTGGTATGTTAGCGCTAATTTTAGCGGTCGGGCGTAATTCGCAATATCGTGTGATTAAGTTGCCAATTTGGTTATTTACCTATATTTTTCGGGGAACGCCACTGTATGTGCAA
This sequence comes from Gilliamella sp. B3172, assembly GCF_026536465.1. Classification (NCBI taxonomy): domain Bacteria; kingdom Pseudomonadati; phylum Pseudomonadota; class Gammaproteobacteria; order Orbales; family Orbaceae; genus Gilliamella; species Gilliamella sp. B3172. The sequence goes on from NZ_JAFNOA010000008.1 coordinate 48,863, forward strand.
CTGTTGATTATCTATACCGGTCTTTATACCCTAAGTATCGTTAAGGATAATGCTTGGCTGGGTGATTTTTTTCAAAGTGGTTTAAATTGTACTATTTTAGCTTTTACCCTTAATACCTGCGCTTATACGACAGAAGTTTTTGCTGGCGCTATCCGAAATGTGCCACAAGGTGAAATTCAAGCTGCTATTGCACTGGGCTTTAATCGGTTTGATCTTTACCGCTATATTATTTTGCCTAGAGCATTTGGCATTGCGTTGCCAGCTTACAGTAATGAAGTGATCTTTATGTTACATTCTACCGCACTTGCTTTTACGGTAACCGTGCAGGATGTGATGAAGATAGCAAGGGATATTTATGCCGAAACTTATCAACCTTTCCATGCTTTTTCCATTGCGGCGGTCATCTATTTATGTGTCAGCTTTACACTAATTTTTGCTTTCAAAAAGTTAGAGCGGCATTGTTTAGCGTATATGCGCAAAGATGAAACTGAATTTAAGGAAAAATCTACATCTAAATAATAATAAACAATCAGACAGCGTATAAATCATTGCCTGATTGTTATAACGAGTGGGTAGGTCAAGTCACTTAATTATTCAGCTAAACCGTCATCATGATCAAAATCAGTTCCGCCGTCGACACCATGCTCGTGGGCTCCCGGTAAAGCACGGGTACGATCGATTGGAACATAGCTACCACTCGGCGTTTCGACTTGACACTCACCTAAATAGATCGAGTATTTTGTATTGGTGTGCATACTTATACCACGAAAATAGCAGTGTGTTGCATTATATAAGTCATGTCGACAAAGTACGATTATAACCAGCCAAACGATACCAATTGATAGTGCGACCCACTTTAGATTATGCCAAATAAAAGACCAAAACCCTCGACCACGAAAACGACAAAATCCAAAAATTGCCAGCAAAACTGCTACAAATCCTAGAAATTCATATAACCAAAATATCCACATATTGTTATCTCCAAAGCAATAGTTAGTTGGTATTTTATCCTAACTTTGCCTTTACATCCATGTACCGTTGCGAATAATCCCAACTGCTAAGCCTTCAATGGCAAAATTTTGTTGTTCAAGATCGACTTCAATTGGGGCGAACTCTTCGTTTTCAGCTAATAACTGAACATGCTTGCCCTTTCGTGATAGTCGTTTAACGGTAACTTCATCATCAATACGCGCCACAACGACTTGACCATTTTTAACCTCTTGAGTTTTGTGCACTGCAAGTAAATCACCGTCTAATATACCTATGTCTTTCATCGACATGCCTTGAACACGTAATAAGAAGTCGGCGTTAGGTTTGAAAAGTGAAGGGTCAACTTGATAATGGCTTTCGATATGTTCTTGAGCAAGAATAGGGGAACCGGCAGCGACTCTACCAATTAACGGTAAGCCTTCAAACTCATTTTGCTCGGCAGCATTTTCCAGCAATAGGCGAATGCCACGTGACGATCCGGCAATCATCTCAATCGCGCCTTTTTTGGCTAAAGCTTTAAGGTGTTCTTCTGCTGCATTGGCTGAGCGGAAACCCAACATTTGGGCGATTTCGGCACGTGTAGGTGGCATACCGGTTGTTTGGATGTTTTCTTTGATCAAGTCGTAAATCTGTTGTTGGCGTGCGGTTAATGGTCTCATTATCATTTCCTGTGTTTATATACAGATATATGTGATTATATACAGCTAGGAATATAAAACCAACTGTTTTATCTGATTTTTTTACAAAAAGGCTATAAAATTTATCCGATAGTTTGAGTGATAACCGCATCATCGTTAATGTTTTGATAAAAATAGACACAAGATTAAAACGATAGCGGCTGCGGTTTTTGGGTCTCAATAGGTTTTATTTATTCAATTGATTTATCATAACTTTCATTAACTATTGCACATCTTTTTAAAATTTAAATATTTCTTAATTTAAAGGTTATTTGCTATGTATTATGAAAGAAACTTGTATGATATACTAAAGCCAAAATAGTCATTAATTGGAATGTGTTTTATGCCTTATGTTGTTGCACTTAGTGGTGGTGTTGCTAGTGGTAAAAGTACCATTGCTAACTTATTTGCTCAATTAGGCGTACCAATTATTGATGCTGATATCATTGCGCGTCAAGTGGTCGAGGTTGGTACAGATGCTTTGGCTCAAATCGTAAAACATTTTAGCACTGAAATTTTGTTACCAAATGGCGAACTTGATCGCAGTCAGTTAAGAGAAATTATTTTTAATAATGATCATGAAAGGCTTTGGCTCAACAATTTGTTACATCCAATAATTCATAAAATAACTCAAATGCAAATTGCAAAGCAGACCGCCCCTTATGTTATTTGGGTTGTGCCATTATTAATTGAAAATAATTTACATCAATTAGCTGATAGGGTACTAATGGTTGATGTACCGGAAACGTTACAAATGGAACGTTTAATTTATCGAGATAAAATAAGCGAGTCATTAGCAAAACGAATGATACGTACGCAAGTACCTTTAGCCGAGCGCTTATCGTATGCTGATGATATTATTGTCAATAATGGTAACTTAGCCTCGTTAAGTGAGCAAGTTAATAAGTTGCATCAACAATATTTGAACAACTTTAAAATAAAGAATAACAAGTATGAATAGTATCATTTTTGAACATCCATTAAATGAAAAAATGCGCACGTGGCTTCGTGTCGAATTTCTATTGAATCAATTAAAGACGCATAGCCAGTTAGATGAAACAAATGCGTTAATGTTTTTCCATGCATTATCCGAACTATTAGAAATTATTGAACGTAATGATGTGAAAGGCGATTTAATTAAAGAGATTGAAGCGCAAAAGCAAAAGCTTTCGTCATGGCTGGATATTGAGGGTGTCGATCAAGAATTATTAAATCATCTGATTAGTAAATTTCATGATTACCTCACTCAATTTAATGCGATTATGCGTTTAGGGCAACCGTTAAAAGATGATCGTTTTCTTACCGCCCTTCGTCAACGGTTAACCATACCGGGCGGCTGTTGTAGTTTTGATCTTCCTTCTTTCCATTTATGGCTTAAACAGCCACAACAAAAACGCGATGAACAAGTTCAAAATTGGTTACAACATTTAATCCTACTTGATCAAGCCCTGGCTTCTTGTATGCAATTGATTCGGCAGTTGGGCGAATTTCAATTTTATACCTGCACCAATAACTTCTTTCAAGAAACTAACGGCGAAGTTAATTTGATTCGGATTCGGGTTGATCTAGATAAAAATGTCTTCCCGCAAGTATCCGGGCATATGTCACGTTATAGCATCCGTTTTTTACCTCTTGACGCATATGATAATATGAACACTGATAGTATTGAATTTGAATTAGCCTGTTGCTAATACCGTTTAATTAAAAAAGAGTTTAAATGAATAAAAATCCTGTCACATTTGTTAAATGTCCAACTTGCCAAATACAAGTTGAATGGTCAACACAAAGTCCGTTTCGTCCATTTTGTAGCAAGCGATGTCAGCTTATCGATCTTGGTGATTGGGCAAGCGAAGAGCATCGTATTGCCGATAAAGCACAAATTGAAGAAGATCTTTGGAGTGAAGACAATATTGATGATTTGAGGGATAAGTATTAATGAAAGTACTGGGTATTGAAACCTCGTGTGATGAAACTGGCGTGGCGATTTATGATGATAAACATGGATTAATCGCCAATCAACTTTATTCGCAAATTGAGTTACATGCTGATTATGGCGGCGTGGTGCCTGAACTCGCGTCACGTGATCATATCCGTAAAACGGTACCTTTAATTCAAGCTGCACTTAACGAGGCGAATTTGTCAGCCAGCGATATTGATGCTGTCGCTTATACTGCCGGACCGGGGCTAATTGGTGCATTAATGGTCGGTGCATCAATTGGGCGTTCGTTAGCTTATGCATGGAATGTGCCGGCTATTGCTGTGCATCATATGGAAGGGCACTTGCTTGCTCCTATGTTGGAAGATAATCCCCCACAATTTCCCTTTGTCGCTTTGCTGGTTTCAGGCGGACATACTCAGTTAATTAAAGTAACTGGCATTGGGCAGTATGAATTAATGGGTGAATCGATCGATGATGCCGCAGGTGAAGCGTTTGATAAAACGGCAAAACTCCTTGGACTTGATTATCCCGGTGGGGCTAAACTATCGGAATTGGCTAAGCAAGGCGATCGATTACGATTCCAATTTCCAAGGCCGATGACTGATCGCCCGGGGCTCGATTTTAGTTTTTCAGGTTTAAAAACAGCCGCAGCCAATACGATCAATCAATATCGTGATGAAAGTGGTGAGATTGATCATCAGACTAAAGCTGACATTGCCAGCGCTTTTGAAGATGCATTAGTCGATACTTTAGTGATTAAATCTCGTCGTGCTCTTGAACAGACTAATTTCAAAAGATTGGTTGTTGCCGGTGGCGTGAGTGCTAATAAAACATTAAGGGATAAACTATCAAAGCTTATGCAACAACGTAAAGGCGAAGTTTTTTATCCTCGCATCGCATTTTGTACGGATAATGGTGCGATGATTGCCTATGCTGGCATGATTCATTTGGCTCATTCACAACGCGATGATTTAGCGATAAATGTTAAACCCAGATGGCCTTTAAATGAGCTTAATGGTGGCTAAATAAGAGAATTATTTGTTATATTATTTGTCAGCAAAGTGAGGATAAACCTCACTTGCTTATAAAATTAAGCATTAAAATAGTGCTAGTAGCTTATTGATTGTTAGATTCGGATTTCTCTGTATCTTGAACTTTGTCAGCAATGATATCGATATCTTTAGGGTCAATCTTGAACAAAATAATAATTGTTTCGCAGATAACTCGTGAAGACATAATTCCTACAACTATAATGAATAACCCCATTATAATGTCATATAAAGCACCAGAAAAATTATAAGAAAAAGATTTAAATCCTCCCAGAATTGTCGCTATTCCCATAAATGCAAAGAAGATTAATAAAATCCAATAATAAAGTGTTAAGAACATGGGTGTGAGAGGTTTTTTTAGCTTTAGAAGATCGGTGACTTTAACATTATTCAAGTTTGCTATGTTTTTCATTGTGTTTCCTTTTATTTCCTCAGTTATGTTTCGGTTTTTTACTACATTGACTATAATACAACTAAAACGATTTAAAAAAACAATCGGTACAACGGTTACAATTTTAACATAAAATTTCTTGAGATTAAATATGAAAACTTTTATCCCTGGCAAAGATGCCGCGCTTGAAGATTCAATTAGTTACTTTCATCAACAATTGGCTAAATATGGTTTAGATGTTAAAGAAGCATCTTGGCTTAATCCGGTTCCTAATGTTTGGTCAGTACATATTCAAAACATCAACTGCCCACTCTGCTTTGCAAATGGTAAAGGAGCAAGTAAAAAAGCGGCATTAGCTTCAGCGTTAGGGGAATATTTTGAACGTTTATCGACCAATTATTTCTTTTCGGATTTTTATTTAGGTAAACAGGCTGCCAATGCTGAATTTGTTCATTACCCGTCAGAAAAATGGTTTTCAATTCCTCAAGATAATCGCTTACCGAAAGGCTTACTTTCTGAAAAACTGCTGAAATTTTATGATCCGGATAACGAATTGACCGCCAGCGATTTAATCGATTTGCAATCGAGTAACCACGCTCGTGGGATTTGTGCGTTACCTTTTGTGCAACAATCGGATCAACAAATTATTTATGTTCCGGTTAATTTGATTGCTAATTTATACGCTTCTAATGGTATGTCGGCCGGTAATACCCGTAATGAAGCTCGGGTGCAAGCGTTGTCGGAAATTTTTGAACGTTACGTAAAAAATAAGATTATTGCCCAGGCAATAAGTTTACCGACGATTCCTGCTGATGTGATTAATCGATATCCTTCAGTCTTATCCGCCATTCAAGCGCTGGAAAGTGAAGGCTTTCCTATTTATTGTTTTGATGCATCGCTAGGCGGACAATTTCCGGTTATTTGTGTGGTGTTGTTTAATCCGCAAAACGGCACTTGTTATGCCTCTTTTGGTGCGCACCCTAACTTTGGCGTAGCATTAGAAAGAACAGTGACTGAATTATTACAAGGGCGTAGTTTAAAAGATCTCGATGTGTTTTCGCCGCCTAGTTTTGATAATGATGAAATAGCTGATTTAAGCAATTTAGAAACGCATTTTATTGATTCAAGTGGTTTGATCTCGTGGGATCTTTTCAATGAGCAAGCCGATTTTGACTTTGTCGATTGGGATTTTTCCGGAACAACCGAACAAGAGTTTGAAAATTTAATGGCGATTTTCACCGCTCATCATGTCGAAGTTTTGATTATGGACTATGAGCATTTAGGTGTATATGCTTGCCGAATATTGGCGGTAGGCATGTCAGAGATCTACCCACCAGAAGATCTGCTGATTGCCAATAATAATATGGCCATTGAACTTCGTAAGTTAATCTTATCTTTACCAAATGGCAAATACACCAGCAAACACTACCTTTCCCTTATTGAGCAGCTAGATGATGCCGGTTTAGATGATTTTGCCCGTATAAGAGAATTATTAGGTATAGCAACAGGCAAAGATAATGCATGGTTAACCTTAAGAGTGGGTGAGTTAAAAGCCATGCTCGCCTTAGCCGCTCAAGACCTTGAGCAAGCTAAATTGTGGATCGATTGGACGGTTGAAATGAATGAGTCAATCTTTACCGCTCAGCGTAACCATGCTTATCGCTGTTTGCAAACGTTAGTAAACTTTATACTTGAACGTGATATCGAGCAGTTTAATCAATATCAAAATGCTTTTAATAAGATGTATGGCAAAGCTTGTGTTGATGAAATGTGGCAATATGCAACCGGTAAAAAACGATTCTTCGGTTTAGCGGATTTAACAACCAATAATCCGGACGAAAATGACAATCTTGAACAGTTCGCTATGCATCAATCCTTGCTGGCGGTTTATCATAAATTACATCAAACCATGTCATAATCCCGCTTTATTGCGGCGTCAGCAACCGTTTTTTATGACGCCGCAATAAGTTTAACCTTGTCGGGCAAATTCAGCGGCTTGCAAGACTAACTGTTCGTTAGGCGTGATGCCGGTATATAAGATAAATTGCTCAAGCGCTTGCAACACCGCAACATCGGCGCCGGATATAATCTTTTTATTGACACGTTTGGCATATTTTATCAACGGTGTTTCAACCGGTAATGCAACGACATCAAACACAATCTCAGATTGTTCAATCAGCGTTTCACTAAACGCCAATTGATCTGCTTCACTGCCACCTTGCATACCGATAGGGGTAACATTAATGATTAATTTTGCTTGCTCGGGTGAAATACTCGCTTCATCTGCAACCCACTGATAACCATAACGGTTTGCCAGCGCTTGCCCTTTTGACTCATTACGAGCTGCAATTATGCCATGTTTAAACCCTTTGTCGTAAAAAGCGCCAATGACCGCATTAGCCATTCCGCCACTGCCTTTTAATACAAATGGCGTGGTTTTAGCAATTTGATTGCTTTCGATGAGTTTTGCAACAGCAATATAATCAGTATTGTAGGCTTTTAAATAGTGATTGGTATTTACTATGGTATTAACCGATTCAATGGATTTAGCAGAATTATCCAATTCATCAATAAACTCAATACAAGCTTGTTTATAAGGCATTGATATGGCACATCCTCGGATTGCCAGCGCTTTTATGCCATATATTGCATCTTTCAAATTATTGGTGGTAAAGGCTTTATAAATATAGTTAAGATCGAGCTTTTCATATAAGTAATTATGAAAACGGGTACCGAAATTGCCCGGGCGAGCTGAAAGAGACATGCATACTGTTGTATCTTTGTTAATCATTCTTACCATGATGACTAATCCTTGTGTTCAAAGTGATATTACTTTAGTATTTTAGCATTTTTTTTATGTATGTATTGAAATATGGTTGCAAATAATACTGGTCCTAAAATAGAACAAGAAAAATCGACAGTGAGCGTGATGATCCATTTATATTGCCAGAAAAAACATCACTCAAAAGCCAATCAATTGTGCGATGAGTGTCAAGATTTACGGCAATATGCGATGCAACGTTTAACCATGTGTCGTTTTGGTGAAGCGAAAACCACCTGTGAAAAATGTCCTCGCCACTGCTATCGTAAAGATTATAAAGAAAGAATAAAACAGGTTATGCGTTTTGCCGGTCCCAGAATGATGATCTATCATCCGGTTAAGGCGCTAAAGCATCTGTATAAAAATCTTATTAGTTAGATTTTATTATGACTATGTGATTCATCACATAGTCATTTTGCTTAATTTAGATTACTGATTAAAACTTCATACTTGCACTGATAACCGCATTAAATTTTGCTGCCGGAATACTTTCATAAGCAGTGGTATAGTTTTTGTTTAAAATATTATTCAGATCAACGCCAATTTTATATTGTCTGTTGGCACCAAATGAGGTGGTCGTTGATAAGTTTACTGTTGACCAACCGCTATAGCGATAAACCGATGACTCACTGCGTTTAGTTGCATTTGTTGCCATGCGCATAAACAGATCGGCATCGATATCAACGTGATCAAAATAGGCAGTGTGTTTTAATCCAATATTGCCAGCAAAGCGTGGATTGCCGGTATCATAAGTGGTGTATTTATCGGTTTTTATTTGCCGACGTAAATAGTTACCTTTTATATAAGGGGTAACAGGTAAATCAACATATTCAACCATAAATTCTAAACCATAAGTTTTGGCTTTATTGGCATTATCATAATAGCTAAAATTGCTACCAATAGCGCCATCACAAATCGCTGAACCATCACAGCTCATCTCGGTGATATAGTTTTTCGCTGCAGAATAGTAAATAGCCGCATCGGCTAAAATTTTGTTATTGTTATAACGCAAGCCAATTTCGTAATTATTCGATTTTTCCGCTTTTAATTTGGAATTGCCATAAAGCGTTTGGTCAGATGCCGTGGTGACTGCATACAGGTGCGAAAGGGTAGGATAGACATATCCTTGGGCAAACGATGCTCTTAACTGAGTATCACGGATACCGGAATAAGTCAGCCCGGTTGATACAACAAAATTGTTATCATGATCGCTTTTTTTGCCGTCGGTTTTAACCGTTGACGTTGCCGATCCAACTACTGGCGTTTTATCAATAATTGACGATCCTTTTTTTAGTTTCGAAGTCACCCAATATTGGCGTACACCTAAATTCCATGAAATATCCTCGGTGATATCCCAATCATTTTGCCCAAATAAAGCAATGCTCGATTGTTGCCATTTGTTCGAGGAGAATTTATTTTGAGTATAGCTTTTAATTGGTACCGGCATTTTTGACACAACGACATTATGCGAATTTTGATCGACATTATCTTGCTGATATTGAAGCCCGGCAATCAAATTCATGTTTTTAGCCGGCACAAAGTCAGCTTGAAACGTCATACCATAAGTTTTTTGTTCATCATCGGTTGCCGTGCGGGTATCAACGTTTATTCTGGCATTCGGCGCTACGTTAATATGGTTACGAAATTGTCGATTTAGTTTTTGCGCATAGGCATCATAATGCAGTTTTTTAAGAAAAGTGCCGTCAGCTTGATAGTCATAAAACAGTCCGATTTTTTCACGTTGTAATTTAGGAATTTCAACCGAGAACTCTTTAATAGCAGGATTATTTTTTGACTTATCATAGTAGGTTTTGGTATCTAATTGGTAACGATCTAAAGATAGCCCCAATTTATGTTGATCAAGATTGAAACCAAACCATGAACTTAAACTATTATTACCAAAGTCGGTGTTGTGAAGTTTGCCTTGATACGCTTTACGGTCATTGTTTTTCGCATTGCTACCACTGATGCGATAATCAAAAATATTGTCGATTGAACCATTAATAGTGCCCATTTCGGTAAAGCCGTCGGTTGCGCCATTGTAGATCACTTTAGCGTCACCGCTTAACGGCGAACCGTCTTGGCTACCTTTACGCGTAATAAAATTAACTACGCCACCAATCGCTTGCGAGCCATAAAGCACAGAGTGAGGACCTTTAATCACTTCGATGCGTTCCACCGATTCCATATCAATTAATACTCCGGCGCTTGAGCCATGCCCGGAACGATGATAGGTGACTTCTTGCCCGTCAATTAACATCAAAATACGTGACGGCGCTTCACCCCGTATCATAATTTGTTTTCGGCCGGCTAAGGCATTATCCATAATTTCAACGCCGGGAATATCGCGTAATGCTTCAACAACTGAATCGCCATTTTGATTTTCAATTTCATCTCGATTAACTGCCGTCACCGAAACCGAACTATCCCAGACGGTTTTTTCGTTTCGATCAGCGGTCACTACAATGGTATCTTGCGGGGTGGATTTTTTGGTATCGGCAAAAGTTTGATCAATGAAAAGCAAATTGGTTAATGAAATGCAAATCGCTGTTGCGATATGAGTTTTGGTAATGTTTAAATCCATTATTAACTTAATCCTATTCTTCTCTTTTTTTATAGGTTTTGAATAAAGATTGAATGATAACCATTATCATTTAAGCTGTAAATAGCATTATGCAAATTAATCGATATTGATCACACTCTTTGCCTCAATTTTGCTCACAAATACTGCTCTATAAAGGAAAATGGCCGTTGTTATCGATTAATAAAACAGCGTGAATTGACCAATTTATTAAAATAAATATTTGTGATTATCCATAACAAAACTTACAATAGCCATTTGATATATAAGTTAGGTTAAATACAATGTCTGTGGCAGTAGTTGAAGTTAATCGCAAATCACTTTTACATAATATTGACTATTTTAGAAATAAATCACCTAATAGCGCCTTAATGGCAATTGTCAAAGCCAATGCTTATGGACATGGTATGTTAGGGGTGGCGAAGTTATTACAAGATAAAGTCGATTACTTTGGTGTAGCACGGGTGGGTGAAGCGTTATTATTACGGCAAGAGGGCATTAATACCCCAATTGTTTTATTAGAAGGTTTTTTCCCGCATGATGATGTTAATGATTTAATCGATTTTAATTTACAACCGGTTATTCACGCAAGCTGGCAAATTGATGCATTAAATGCGATTGATGTTGAAAATCAAATTACCGCCTGGTTTAAATTAGATACCGGTATGCATCGCTTAGGTTTTCACCCCGATGAGGCTGAGCAACAATTTATTAAGCTAGCAAATTGCCGGGTAGTGCGACCTTCTATCAATATTATCAGCCATTTTAGTTCGGCCGATGATTTAACCTCACAGCAAACGGCTAAACAAACTGCGTTGTTAGATCAATTTATTTTATCCATGAATCATCACCCAGCTATCAATAAACAATCTATTGCGGCATCCGGTGGCATTCTTGCTTGGCCTAAGTCGCATCGTGATGTTATTCGGGTTGGCATTGCTTTATATGGTGTATCACCGTTTGATGAGGCGATTTCAGCGCTTAAACCGGTGATGACACTTAAATCAGAGTTGATAGCTGTTAGAAAGCATAAAAAAGGCGAAGCTGTGGGATATGGTCAAACTTGGGTCAGTCCAAACGATACCACCTTAGGTGTGGTGGCAATGGGATATGGCGACGGTTATCCTCGGGGTATTAGTCCAAATACGCCGGTGATGATCAATGGTCGTCAAGTGCCGATTGTTGGGCGGGTCTCAATGGATATGATTGTGGTTGATTTAGGACTTCATTGCCATGAAAAACCTGGCGATGAAGTTATCTTCTGGGGGCATCAGCTACCGGTTGAACACATTGCTAAGCACACAGGTATTAGTGCTTATGAATTATTAACGCGCCTGACGTCACGGGCTAAAATTCACTATGTAGATTGAGAGTTATGATTAAGAAAATCGTTTTATGTACTTTACTTACTTTGATATTAATTGTGGGTGGTTCAATTGGTATTGGCTACTACTTTTTGCATCAGTTTTCCAAACAATATCTAAATGTCACTGATGATAATAAAGTCTTTGTGCTAAAAAAAGGCACAACATCACATCAGTTAGCTCAGCAAGTTAAAGAGAGTAATTTACTTGAGCAATCACATTTATTGCCTTATCTATCTAAACTCAATCCTTCGTTAAGATCGATTAAAGCCGGCACCTATCAACTGCATCCGCATATGACGGTTGAGGAGTTTTTAGCGTTATTGGTTTCGGGCAAAGAGAGTAATTTTTCGATCCAATTTGTCGAAGGAAAACGAGCGAAAGATTGGCTTAACGTGATTAAAAATTCACCTTATATTGAACAGACACTTGACGGCAAAACCGATGAAGAGATCGCCAAATTATTAGGGATTGAAGGATCGATCGAAGGTTGGTTATCGCCAGATACTTATCTTTATACAGCTAACACGGTCGATATTAATCTATTAAAACGTGCCCATATGACCATGAAAAATAATTTACAAAAAGTCTGGGAAAATCGAGATAGCGATCTTCCTTACAAGTCGTCTTATGAGCTGTTGATTATTGCTTCAATTATTGAAAAAGAGACCGGACTAAGTTCGGAGCGAGCTAATGTGGCATCAGTTTTTGTTAATCGCTTGAAAGCCAAAATGAAATTACAAACCGATCCGACCATTATTTATGGTTTAGGTGACAAATATACCGGCACCATTCGTCGAGTAGATTTAAATGATACTGAAAATCCTTATAATACTTATGTGATTGAAGGATTACCACCAACACCAATTGCAATGCCTAGCCTTGCCTCGTTGGAAGCGGCTGCGCATCCGGCTAAAACTAACTATCTGTTTTTTGTTGCTAATGGAACAGGCGGTCATACCTTTTCAAGCAACTACAACAGTCATCAACAAGCCGTTAATCAGTATCGACAGTTAAATCGGTAACATCACAGATTGAAAAAACCGTGCAGATGAAGTGACCCCCAATAGTTGGACAACCAATTACTTGGGGGTTTTTTATATCAAATCTTTTCGCAGAACTTTTTCTTAGAACATTTTCACAGAATCTTTTACACAAAGTCTTTTACTCAGAATCTTTTATTGCAGATAATTGATCAAGCTGCTTAATCAGCTCTAATAGCTGTGTTAGGTCTTGTTCCTGCTGTTTAAATGCCTCTTCAAAATAGGGATGAAGGGCAAATTGTGGGATAGCGGCATTAGCATCAATAAGGGCATAAATTCGAGGAATAAAAATCCATTGTAGCCACTCATGCGCTTGCATGGTGTCGAGCGCAAACGGTTCTTGACTTAAAAAAGCATCGGGATGCGGTGGCGCTGATTGCCATAATTGAGTGTCTTGCAGTGCCTGTTTTATCAATTCCAGTTGCTTAATTAACGACTGTGTCTGCGATTGCTGGCTTAATAAATCCCGGTAATATTGCCAGTCAAAACAAGGACCCGGATCGGTTTTACGCGTCGGGGCGATGTCGCTATGCCCGGTAATATTTTTAATGGCATAAGTTTGTTGAAGAATCAAGGTTACCGCAGCTAACTGCTCATATTGCACTGGGGTGAAATTTTCACTGTCGCAGCCTTCTAATTCAATGCCAATTGAGAAATCATTACAATTTTCTTGCCCTTCAAACTGTGATTGTCCGGCATGCCAGGCACGTTTATTAAACGGGACAAACTGGATAATTTCACCATTACGACGAATAAAAAGATGTGCAGAAACTTGTAATTGATAAATTTTAGCAAAATAGGGATCAGCATTCGGATCAAGTTTACCGGTAAATAATTGTTCCACATAAGGACCACCATACTGATTTGGCGGCAAACTAATATTGTGAATGACCAATAATGAAATAGGTTTATTCTCCGGGCGATCATTATAAAAAGGCGATAAAACTTGCTTAACACCTTGTAACCAACCATTAATGATGTTTAAGGGCATATTAACTCCAACAATTGTTTAGGTAATGCGAATGAAGTTTGTGAACTATTGCACAACGATTTTGATATGACCGAAATAATTAACGTGACGATTGTATTTCAAATCCCAAAATACTAATTGGCTTATTATTTCATTTTTTTGTTTCGCTATAAAGACATCACGCAAATCATTTCTATCAAGGAGTGTAACAAAATGTCTAATCAATCGGGATTTACCTTATTTGAACTTATGATTGCTATTGTGGTGATCGCTATTTTAACCGCAATCGGTCTACCAGCTTATCAAGGTTATGTCAAAAAAGCGGCTTTAACTGACATGCTTCAATCGATGAGCGCCTATAAGTCAGCCGTTGAAATTTGTGCCATTGAAAAAGGGGCATTAAAAGGATGTAACAATGGCAGTAATGGTATTGCGGTGACCAAATCGAGTAACTATGTTGCTTCTATTACGGTAAGTAATGGGGTTATCACTTTAGTGGGATCAAACGCTTTAGCTGGCTTAACCACTACGCTAACGCCGACAATCAATACCACCCATGGTCATTTGGATTGGAGCCGAACTTGCATAACAACGCCGCCGGATGCCGGTTTAACTTCCGCTTGTGAAGATATTTTTAAATTTTGATTATGATAAAGCCAACATTAGAGAGCGATTATGCAAGAAGATAAATTGGTTGAACGTATTAACGACATATTATTATCAGCGCTTGAAAAGCGAGCTTCAGATATTCACTTTGAACCTTATCAAACCTATTACCGTATCCGAATGCGTATTGACGGCGTTTTACAAAACAAGGCAAGTGCACCTTTGTCTTTAGCTAAGCAGATAACGGCAAGACTCAAAATTATGTCCAATTTAAATATAGCCGAACAGCGATTGCCGCAGGACGGTCAATTGGTGATTGACCATTTTGCCATGCGAATTGCCACTTTACCGGTAATCAATGGTGAAAAAATCGTATTGCGGGTTATGGATAACGAGCAGTTAGACTTAAGCATTTATGATTTGGGATTGTCAGCGCAGGATCTAATAACTTTCGAAAAAATTCTAAGTTATCCGCAAGGCTTGATTTTGGTCACCGGCCCAACAGGTAGCGGTAAAACGGTCACCTTATACAGTGCACTAAAACGACTGAATAAAGAAGATTGTAATATTTGCAGTGTCGAAGATCCGATCGAAATTCCACTCGACGGCATTAATCAAACCGCAATCAATCCAAAAGCAGGGTTAACTTTTTCAGTTATTTTACGTGCTTTGCTCAGACAAGACCCTGACGTGATGATGATTGGTGAAATTCGTGACCAGCAAACCGCTGAAATTGCCGTTCAAGCATCACAAACAGGGCATTTAGTTCTATCAACCTTACACACCAATTCAAGCATTGAAGCTATCACTCGCCTTAATCAAATGGGCATTGAAAATTATCTGCTTGCATCAAGTTTAAAACTGGTGATTGCCCAACGGTTAGTGCGTAAACTTTGTATTGAATGCAAAACCGCAGCCAGTGAATACATATTATTAGGCAATGAGTTCGTACCACATTATTTAGCCATTGGTTGCCAACATTGTGTTGGCGGGTATTCGGGGCGAATTGGTTTGTACGAATTATTAGTTATCACGCCGGAAATTCAACAGCAAATTTTAGCGAAGCAAACAATCACGCCAACCAATATGACTAGCTTGAAAAAAGCGGGTGAAGAGCTGGTAAAAAATGGCATCACAAGTCTTGCTGAAATAGATCGGGTGTTAGGGGATAGCGAGTGAAACGGCTCTATTATTGGTATGATCTCAACTTTGAGCAAAACAACATTATTGCCCGTTCAAGGCAAGAAGCTCAAAAACAGTTGTTAACACAAGGCAAGGTAGCAATAAAATTTAAAGCAGGGCGATTTATCAGCAGCAAAAGTTTTAGTCGCAACGAATTATTGCTGGTAACAAAACAGATAGCCACGCTATTAAAAGCCGGTTTATCACTGATTGATGCGCTCGAACTGCTGATTGAAGATCAGACCAAAGCGCATTGGCAATATTTGCTTAACGATGTGAAAAGCCAAATTACACAAGGTGAATCATTATCGCAAGCGCTAGCCAATCATCATTTGGTTTTCCCTTCGCTTTATTGCCAAATCATTGCCACTGGCGAGCTAACTGGTCAGCTCGATACCAGTTTTGAACAGTTATCCCTACAACTTGAAAGATCGATTGAACTCCACAAACGAATTAAAAAGGCGGTGCGTTATCCGCTCTTTCTTTTAGTGGTATCGCTTGTTGTGGCATTGGTGATGCTACTTGTTGTTTTACCTAAATTTAATGAGATATACCAAAGTTTTGATGCCCAGCTCCCTTATTTTACCCAATGCATGATTGAACTATCAGCTTCTCTGGAAAGAAACTGGATCATACTGGGTTTTATTCTGCTATTAAGTTATCTCACTTATCAACACTATGTGAAAGCTCGTTTTCAAGCTGAAATCGATAGGTGGATATTGCGTTTGCCGTTAATTGGCCAGCTAATTACCAGTAGCCATTTAACCCAAATATTCCAAACGCTTGCTATTACCCAACAAGCCGGCATTCCTTTATTAACCGGTTTAAATTCAGCTACTAATACAGCATGTAACGCTTTTTATCAAGACAGTATTAATCTGATTATCGAGCAAATCAAGCAGGGGCAGTCGTTCAGTTATGCCTTGCGTCAGCAAGCCGGTTACCCCAATATTTGCCGGCAATTAGTTCATGCCGGAGAAGAGTCGGGAACGCTGGATCTGATGTTAGATAATTTAGCCTACTATTTTCAGCAACAACATCAAAGGTTAACCGATAATTTATCTTCGACCTTAGAACCGTTATTAATGCTGTTGTTATCGTTGATAGTCGGCAGTTTGATTATGGCTATCTATTTGCCAATATTTCAACTCGGCGATGTGATACATTGATGTTAGTGTTCATTATCTGTTTAGGATTATCCGTAGGTAGCTTTATTAATGTTGCTTATCGCCGGTTTTCACCTTCATTGAGCCATATAGAATATTTGCAGGCAATAAGTGTAAAACGGTCAAAGTGCTTAAATTGCGGTAGTACACTGGCACTGTGGCAGTTAATTCCGGTGATTTCTTGGTTGATATTAAAAGGTCGTTGCTACTATTGCCACAGTAAAATTTCGCTACATTATCCGGTATTAGAGTTATTGCTTGCTACTTTGTTTACCTTAATTTATATCGATCGAGGATTAAACAGCCACAGTTTGCTAATGATGATGCTGAGTGGTTTTTTTATTCTGCTTGCATTGATTGATTTTAAGTATTATCTGCTTCCCGATTTTTTTACTCAACCGTTGATGTGGTTGGGATTAATTGCAAGCTATTTTGAGCTGACCAGTGTTAACCTTAACGATGCCTTTTTGGGGATTTTACTCGGTTATAGTTTACTAAAAATTCCGGCAACGTTATTCTTCTGCATTTTTAAAAAAGCAGGTTTGGGCGGTGGGGATATTAAATTACTGGCTGCATTTGGCGCTTGGTTACCGTATTATCTTCTGCCTTGGTTAGTGGTAATTGCTTGCCTACTTGGTATTATCTATTATCTTTGTTTGCGATATCTGCTGGCAAAACATCAAGTGCGGTTAATTCCTTTTGCACCTTTCTTATCGCTTTCGGGTTATTGCTTAAGCTATTTTTGTCAAGAACTTTCAGAAATACCCTACGTTTTAGTATAAAACCTTAAATTAATCTTGTGATATAACTAAAATCGATAACGATATTAAAAAGAGTTATTTTTATCAAAGTAAAAATAGCAGTATAGTAAACCCCTATTTACTGACACTAACATAATAATAAATGAAGGAATTAACCATGAGTACTATCCCTGAGTTGAAACAAGATATGATCGCTTGGCGTCATCACATCCATGCGCATCCCGAAACCGCCTTTGAAGAAAAAAATACAACTCAATTTATTATTGAAAAACTTCAATCTTTTGGTATTACCGAGTTATTTACTGATTTTGCCCCAACCGGAGTAGTTGGTCTTATTCATGGTAAAAAGCCGGGGCGCTATATTGCATTGCGTGCCGATATTGATGCGTTGGATATTGTTGAAGAAAATAACATCGAATATTGCTCAACAATCCGCGGCAAAATGCATGCCTGCGGTCATGACGGACACACTGCAACTTTATTGGGTGTTGCCAAATACCTGAGTGAGCATCGGGATTTTACCGGTACGGTTGTGGTCATTTTTCAACCCGCTGAAGAAAACGAAGGTGGCGCCCGAGTAATGGTTGAAAACGGATTGTTTGACAAATTGCCTATTGAAGCTGTTTATGGGATACATAACCAGCCGAATATGAATTTAAACCATTTTTATATCAACCATGGACCAATGATGGCATCTTACGATGTCTTTGAAATTAAAGTGACCGGACAAGGCGCCCATGCAGCCGCTCCTCATTTAGGCAAAGATACCATTTTAACTGCTACCCAAATTGTCAACGCTTTACAAAGTATTGTTAGTCGAAATCTTGATCCGATCAGCTCATTAGTCATTAGTGTGACGCAGATTCATAGTGGCGATACTTGGAATGTTTTACCGCAACAAGCGGTAATACGGGGTACCGTACGTTCGTTTAGTGCGCAAGTGCAAGATCTTGCCGAAAATCGCATTAAGCAGATCGCCAGTGGTATTGCTGCAACATTTGACGCTAAAGCAGAAGTGGATTATCAACGCCGTTATCCGGCCACGATCAATTATCCAACGCAAGCGGATATTGCTATTGAAGCGGCTAAAAAAGTGGTTAAGCAAGATAATATTGTGGTTGATCCTCAGCCGTCTATGGGATCAGAAGATTTTGCCTTTATGTTACAAAAAATACCGGGTGTTTATGTTTGGCTCGGTGCCGGCAAAGGGGCTAATTTACATAATCCGGCATACAATTTTAATGATGAAGTGTTAACAACCGGCGCCCAATATTTTGTTGAGATTGTGAATCAAGAATTGGGACAATAAAATACACATGTTGGAATAGATCGGAAGATCATTCCAGCATTTTAAAAAAATGGTATGGTAATCTTGCGTTTTAATTTAAATACGTGATAGCAATTAACCGCTAGTAACTAACTAACGGTTAATTGTGTTTTTTAAGTTTAATTGAAAATAAGTTGACTATCTGGTTGGTCTTTGACTCTAAATTGGGTATTAATATCGATCCCATTAGTGAGAACAATTTGTACATAAATAGCGTTGTCTTGGTTGAGTTTTACCGCCGCCAACACTTGACCGCTTTCTCGCCAGTTACCGTCAATCTCATACTCAAGCTTATCGCCAATTTTTGGTAATGTTGCGCTTTTTCCCGATAACAGATAGAGCCCTCGATTATTCGCACCACGATACTCTGCTCTGGCGACCATTTCTTGCCCACAATAACAACCTTTATCAAAGCTAATGGCATCGACATGTTGTAAATTACATGCTTGCGGTAATAAGCTCTCTATATTCGGCGCATCGATAATGGCATAGCCTGCTTCTAAATCAAGTTTCACCCAATCATCACATGGTTGCAAATCATCAGGAAGGGCATTTGGTGTAACCATAATAAAGCGCATTTGCGGTAACGGTAATTTGATATAAGTGATGTTATCGACAGTCACGCAGTTGTTAACTGCCAGTGGTGAAATTATCGATTCTAAAGCCGGTTGTCCGGAAATCGCTTCTGGCGGTATACCGACGATATTGAGATCGTTAACGATTTCAATAGTAAGATTGGCAAAGACTGCATATTTTTTTAATTCAGCGATTTGTCGCTCAACAACGCTTTTGCGGACAATGTAGTAAATATCTTGCCCACGTTGGAAAATTAATAAATTACTCCACATTTTACCTTTGGCATCACAATGCGCACCGAAAAGCGCACGTTGTTCAGTCAATTTATTGATATCGATGGTGACTTGTCCTTGCAAATATGAGTGATTATCTTCACCGGAAATTTTGACTAGTTGCCAATCAGCAAGGGAGGTTAGTTTACTAAAAATATTGCTCATGATAGTACCTTTGGGAAATGGATAATTCTAAAACCATATTGGCTAGAATCATTAACTTTTGGAAAAGTGTATATAAAAAATAACAAGATAACAATAACATCAATGGCTAATATTGCACTTTTCAAAGAATTAATGATTTTTATGGAAGATATCTCACAAAAATGAATTTTTTATTCGGATTAAAGTCAGAGAATCATCTTAGCTTATTGACTTTATTGATTTTGTATAAAAGTTAATGCACAATGAATAAAAAATGACAAATATGTAATACTGGAGGCAATAACTTATGGCAAAGCTGTCAGGTGCGGAAATGGTCATTCAATCATTGATTGATCAAGGTGTGAAACAGATATTTGGTTATCCCGGTGGTAGCGTTCTTGATATCTATGATGCCATTCATACGTTAGGTGGAATTGAACATATTTTAGTTCGTCATGAGCAAGCGGCTGTCCATATGGCTGATGGTTATGCAAGGGCGACAGGAGATGTTGGGGTGGTTTTGGTGACATCCGGACCCGGTGCGACCAATACCATTACTGGTATTGCAACCGCTTATATGGATTCGGTACCACTGGTTATTTTGTCGGGGCAAGTGGCAAGTAATTTAATCGGTAATGATGCCTTTCAAGAGTGTGATATGGTGGGGATTTCACGCCCAATTGTGAAACATAGTTTTTTAATTAAAGATAGTCAGGATATTCCCGAAACGATCAAAAAGGCATTTTATATCGCCTCGACTGGTCGACCAGGCCCGGTTGTGATTGACTTACCAAAAGATGTCGTTAATCCGGCGAATAAGTATAACTATCATTATCCTAAATCGGTTTCAATGCGGTCTTATAATCCGACCATTCAAGGCCATAAAGGGCAGATCAAAAAAGCATTAACCACGTTAATGGCGGCTAAAAAGCCAGTCCTTTTTATTGGTGGTGGGGTTATTAGCGCCGGCGCAAGTGAGGCGATTAAAACTTTAGCGGATAAATTAAATCTGCCGGTAGCTTCAACATTAATGGGAATTAGCGCTTTTCCCGGCACGGATAAAAAGTATTTAGGCATGATTGGCATGCATGGGGTTTATGAAGCCAATATGTCGATGCATAATGCGGATGTCATTTTTGCTGTTGGTGCACGCTTTGATGATAGAACCACCAATAATGTGGAAAAATATTGTCCAAAAGCGAAGATTATTCATATTGATATCGACCCAACTTCGATTTCAAAAACCGTTCCGGCTGCTATTCCGGTGGTGGGCGATGCCAAAGTCGTTGTTGAAACGATGTTATCACAAATAGATGAAATCAAGGCTGAGCGAGATCTTGATGCATTAGTCGATTGGTGGAAACAAATTGATCATTGGCGTGCTCGTCACTGTTTAGCCTATAGCCATGAAGGTGAAAGCATTAAACCACAAGAGGCTATTGAAGTACTGTATAAGTTAACTAAGGGTGATGCTTATATTACTACCGATGTGGGACAGCATCAGATGTTTACTGCGCTTTATTATCCGTTTGATAAACCTCGTCATTTTATCACTTCTGGCGGACTTGGTACCATGGGCTTTGGCTTGCCGGCAGCGTTAGGGGTTAAATTGGCTTTCCCGAAAAAACATGTGGTTTGTGTCACCGGCGATGGCAGTATTCAAATGAACATACAAGAGCTTTCAACGGCTTTACAATATGGCTTACCAGTGCTGGTATTAAATCTCAATAACCGCTTTTTAGGAATGGTGAAACAGTGGCAAGATATGATTTATGCCGGTCGACATTCAAGTTCCTATATGGAATCACTGCCGGATTTTGCCAAAATTGCCGAAGCTTACGGCCATGTCGGTATCAGTATCACTAAACGAGAAGAACTTGAATCTAAACTTAAAAAAGCGTTGTCAATTAAGGATCGTCTGGTATTTGTCGATGTGATGACTGATGCCACCGAGCATGTTTACCCAATGCAGATTCGTGGCGGTGCAATGAACGAAATGTGGCTTAGTAAAACGGAGAGAACATAATGCGTTATATTTTATCAATTCTAACTGAAAATGAGCCGGGCGCTTTGTCACGAATTATTGGTTTATTTTCTCAACGTGGATTTAATATTGAAACGATTACCACAGCGCCAACCGAAGATCCAACCATGCACCGCATGACCATTCAAACAACCGGGGATGAGCATGTCATTGAGCAGATCCAAAAACAACTGCATAAACTGGTCAATGTTTATCGGGTGAATGATTTAACCGAAGGTCCTCACGTTGAACGTGAAATCATGCTGGTTAAAGTGGCGGCGAAAGGTTCCGATGCTCGTGATGAAGTTAAGCGCTGTGCTGATATTTTTCGCGGCTCGATAGTTGATGTGACTGCGACCCATTACATTGTACAGTTATCGGGAACGAGCGAAAAATTAGACTCGTTTTTAGCCTCAATTCGTGAAACGTGTAATATTGTTGAAATTGTGCGTTCCGGAATTATCGGTCTATCCCGGAGTGAAAAAACCGTCAATCATTAATTTTGTAGTAAAAAATTAACAGTTAACTTTTTACATTATAATAAAACAAGATTTATAAGGAATAAGTTTCATGCCGTTTTTTGCTTTTTTCACCATAATCCACTTATTTATTACATTGATTCGTTCTATTATTTTTTATCCAATAAAAAAGTTTAGAAATAATAAATATAAAAATAAGCTAATAGCAGGTAGTTCGGTTACAGACCTCAAAGCTTTTAGAATGTTAACTGAAGAGGAAAGAAAAGGTGTAGAAACTTATTTATCGATGGCTTGTGACCAATCTTCAGGGAAAAAAAAGTCATCTTTAGTTTCCCGAGAAGTGATGTCAATCTCCGGTAGTTGTGTCAAACAAACTGAATTTTTGCCTTCCGAAAACACGTGTTCCTATAAAATCCATAATATTGATATTGTATTTCCTTTCAACATGGATCGTTACCTCAGTGATTATAACGAAGTTGAAATTGCGCTTACGCAAAATTTTGCTATTGCGGTTAAGTTAAATGATCACAAAATTGGTTCAGCATTATATGCGACCTATTTGGCAGATGAAAAAAAAGATAAACAAAGTTCGGCATATTGGCAAAGCGGCGTTTCAAAATTCTCACAAGGTGAAAACGTCGATGACGATGCTATTCATAAAGTAAGTCCACACGATAAACTGAGTGAAAAATTGGGTTACGAAATTTTATCAGTTCGAAAAGAAACATCGCAAGAATCAGCTTCCCGAAATAAATTAAATCGAGGGATACTCACGGCATTTTTTTGTTTTTTTGTCGTAAGCTATTTTAATCGTTTTTGGAATACAAAAGAGTTAAACGATCTGTTTTGGTTTGGAGTGAATTTTCTGGCTGCTACTTACTTTTATTTTCGAAAACCAAAATATAAAGCTAAAGTGAGATTTATTAATCAAGTAAAAGGAAGAATAACGAGAAAAATTGTTAAATCCAATGAGATTATCATTGGTCATGGTTTGAAATTAAAGTATCCCAAAAATTGGCAATCATTTATCCCTGAAAGTAGCACTTTTGATGTTGATTTAGATGTTGATGTTGACAGTAAAAAAATTGTTCGTTATGGCTACGACTTGTCAGTTAGTAAAGAGGTTGAACAATTCGGGCCACCAAAATTTTGGGGACGAAATTTATGGCTTTTTTTAGTTGGCGCGTTTTATGTTTATGGTGTTAATTATCAAGCAGATGTGAGTGACAATTTCTCATTTGTTTATCATCAATACAATCACGATTCTAAACGTTGGTTTTTTGATGATCCCTCAAAATTAGTCACCAGTGACATTAAGCCGGGTGATGTAGTGAAATTAGATTTTTTAGATGTGTCATTGACATGTGAAGTACCTGTTAAAAATCAGGACGATAAATGTATTAAATCATTAATTCACAGTGCATCTACCGATAGCTCTTTTCATTTAGCCAGTTCCACAAGATATTTTCTTCTAGCTGGTTTAAAAGATAAGACAAGTTCTCAATCGGGTGAAAGTGTTGATCCACAATCTGACAAAAACTTTCATATAGATCATATCGTGGTCACGATGTCGGGATTCGTTTCAAATGTTGATCATGATCCTAATCATACCATTTCAACATTAACCATAAATACGCTAGAGTTATACCAAAAAGATATCAGCGAAAATCTATTGCCAATTTGTGTAAACCTGCTGTTATTTTTGCTTTTAGCTTCAGCGACCATTATTAATGGTATGATGTTCTTGTTGAAACCAATTTTGAATTTAATTCGTAACGTTAAAATTAAAAATTACAATACGTATCGTATACATTAGGTTGGTTGTTACCATTATTGATATTATTTAATAAAAAAATTGGCAGATTAAAGATTGAATTAGTCGGTTGAATCGAATTATTCAATATGATAAAGATAGAACTTTTTAGGCTTAATTTAAACACTCAACGTTAAAAGCCGAAAATTTAAAGGTAATCTAAGCTAAAGGCGCATTAAGCGCCTTTTGTCTGAGTATTAAAGCGATTCAATAAAGTTTTCATAAACTGAAGAGAGAAAATAAAATAATCTATTTATCAGTTTCAAATTGTTTTTAGTTGTTTTTAGTAATAAATGAAAAGGAAATAAAGGAAATAAAGGAATATGTTTGAACTGTACATAATTTTACAGATTGGGATATTGTTATTTGGGACTTGTGTTTGGCTATCTTATCGAAGTGATCGCAGTAATAATAAGCAAAGATTAAAAAGATTTATTCAAACTCGAGAGTCATCGCGAGAGCTAACGCAAGAAGAGTTAACACTCTTAGAACCTTATTTAACGAAAAAAAAAGCTGTTCGACCTTATAAACTCAAACCATTAATTGATTATAAAGTATCACAGATTGAAGGTAGCTGTACCCACCATGGATTGTTATATAATGGAAAAGTTAACGACTATTATTATGAAATCGACAATATTGAGGTTTTCTTTCCCTATCAAATGTCTATGTTTATTAAAAAGTTCAATAAAGTCGATGTGGTTTTGACTAAGAATTACGCCATAGTAGTCAATATTAATACTTGTGATCTTGAATTTGCGTTCAATAATTATGATCCAAATTTTACCAGTGGTATAAAAACGATCGAGATGCCTGAATCTTTTTACGCTGACGATGAGTTAATCGATGATAAAGATGATCATGCTATTAATTACAATATTGAAGAAGATGAAGAAGAAAAAATTGAATACGAAACCTTGTCCACAAGAGATGAAACACCTTTAGAGGCGCTTACCCGTAATCAACATAACAATGGTATTCTAACTGCTATCTCCCTAGTCGTTGCCACTCTTTTGTTTATTGTCTTATGGGCAAATCAGATGGAGCTTAGCTATGGTTTAAGCGCAATTATTATTATAAGCCTTATACTAGCGGTTGTCTGTTTGTTCGTTAAACCTAAACGTTTAACAAATTTGAAGCAGGTCAACATTATTAAAGCCAATATATTTGATAAAGATACTATAAATAATACTGTGGTTGTAAGTGAAACAACTAATTTAAGTTATCCTAAATATTGGTCAAAATTTTTACCGAGTTCTACTCCAACGCCGATCGAGATGGAAATGGTAGAAGAGAGTAAAAAATTGCTTCGTTATGGCCATACGTTGTCAATTAATCGCGAAGTAGAAGAATTTGGACCACCTAAAATCGTCGAACGAAATATACTTTTAGTTATTATCGCGGGGATTTTATCGCTTGCGCTTATTTGCTTTTCAGAGCCTATTAACAATACTATTTCGGCATATCGCTATTACAATAACCAATTAAAAAATTGGCAGATTAACGATTTAACTAGCTTAAATCAAAGTGATATCAAACGTGGTGATTTGATCAATATGACTATCAAAGGCACATCATGTGATGTTGAGAATATAAATCAAGAGAATAAATGTAATCACTTTTTTATCAATACCAAACCATTCGATGCTAAAGATAATAAAATTATGCTCAATGCGCAAATTATTAAAAGAGTATTTAATAAAGATTCGGTTAAAACTGTGCGTGATGATGAGATGTTGCTTTTTGAAAAATACCAAAAGGAATTGGTTGATGAACTTAATAAACAAAGCAATATGTTCTCTTTTGATCGCTATGAAATTAATCCTTTTGTCAAATTAAAAGATATTGGACCGATGATAATTGATATTAATGATGTTTGTAATATTTTTGATTACGAATGTAAATTTATTAAAATGAGCTTACTCAATCTACATGATACAAGAGATTATGAAGAAGAATATTGGGATGATATTGTTAAAGAGGCTAAATCAGATCCAACGTATTCGCTTATTTTAGAAGAAAAGAGGTTCGATTCATTTATCAATGATCTTCACAGATTGAAAGAAGAGTTAATGTTTAAAATCAAAAGAACGGTTTTACGTTATCAACTTGATCAGTCCGATGTTGAGATTAACTTAGCCAATGTTAGCTATATTGAAATACCTCAATCATATAATATTGATCATCTACAAACGGATAACGATTTAAACGAATCTCGAAATTATTATTACAATCTTCTAACTAATAATGATGAAGGTAATATTAATTTGATTGGAATGATCGACGATATTAGCTATCGACAAGATAACACCATTTCAGCGCTCAAAATTAACTCTAAAGAATATTATCGAGCAGAACAGCAAAAAATCTATTCGTTAACTTCGCCAGTTATTGTCAATATTTTTATGTTTGCGATTTTGATATTTGTGTTTGTACTCAATGGCATCTTACTAATTAAAAAAGTGATATTTAATCGGAAACGGTTAAATCAAATTACTCAATATTATAAAGATAGAATTTTTTAGGCTTAATTTAACTGCTCAACGTTAACGGCGAGTGAATTTAAAGTCGATAAAATTTAAAGAAAATCAAAGCTAAAGGCGCATTAAGCGCCTTTTTTTATCGATAGTCATTTTCCAAATTAATTTCTAAAAATGTGGCATCGAACATTGGCTACGGACTTATGTCCTAGTCAAATGAAAAATATCCTTATTATAATTGAGGCAACTCACTCATTATTCAGGAAATATTATGACCGCACATATCAATGCTAACCCCAACGACTTTGCACAAACCGTTATCATGCCAGGTGATCCTTTAAGAGCAAAATTTATTGCCGAAAATTATTTAACCGATGCCAAAGAGGTTTGTAATGTACGTAACCTTTGTAAAAAAAGCATCAAGCAAAAATGTTTCATTTATTTTAATCACTGGCAGTGCCGGGGCGATGTTTAGCCCGGCTATTAGCTCAATATTGTATAACTATTTAGGTATTTATATTATTATGAAAACCATACCAATATATTATGCCGTTATTATCGTTATGCTGGCTATATCGATGTTCTTAAAGAAAAAAGCCCCAAAAAATAATGAATGAAATTAACTTAGGTTATCGCTTTTATGACAATGGTTGACTATAATGACGCCTCTTCAGAATAAGGTAACGCGATAGATAATTAAGTATCAATACGTTATCGATTCTGATGTGGTATATAGTTTGTGGTTAAAAACTTCGTTGATATGCAATTAAAATCATTAAATAAAGGTCGATTTAGCCGTTATTGGCAGGAAAACAATAAGTTATTCGAATCAATTATAGAACAATGCATTGTAGAAAAGAAAATCGTTGATGAAAAAACCACTCTTTTTCATCAAGGATGTAAAGTCGATAATTTAGTTGTTGTTTATAATGGTACGATTTCGATACGTTATCAAGCCAATAATGGGCGTCGATTTCATCTTGGTACAGTAGATTGTGATGAGCATATTTTCGGTGAAATGGAGTTTTTTACCGACTATTTATGTCAATTTGATATCATTGCCGAAGAAGCACTTACTGTCGCTATCGTCAGCATTAATAAATTATATCAATCATTACTCAAATACCCTCAATTAGCACTGTTTTTTGCGAGTGCTATTGCTTTTGATTATCAAGAAACATTAGATATCTTCTTAAAAAGAAATTTATATTCAATCTGTTATAACATTGCTTTTGATATGTATCAGCATCATCTAAATATTCAACCCGTTAATCATTTTCAAAAAAACTACTTGGAAGCAGAACGTTTTGGCACTACCGATCGTGTCTATCGTCGAGCGGTTAATGAATTGATTAATTTAGATATCATCCATAAAGTTGCTGGTAAATTGGCAATTAAGGATATCGATAATTTAAAAGATTTTATCGAATTTAAAGGAAAATTCGCTAAATAGAGTAGGAATTGATTAACAATAAAGTTGTTTTAAAAACGCATTTTTCAATAAAGGAATAATTGGATTAAGGAATTACTATGGAATGGTTTACACTTGTTAAAATAGGTCTTTTAATTTTTGGATTAACTAGCTGGATTCTTTTTAAAGGTGAGCGCAGTATAAAAAAGGATAATTTAGACGACTACTTAAGTCTACGTGAACCAATACGAGATCTCACCGATGAAGAGCTAGCACTATTACAACCGTTTTTAACCAGTAAATGGGCGGTTTATCCCTATAAATTTCAATCCTCATTAGTTGATAACAAAGTATCGCAACTACAAGGGATTTGTAGTCGTCATAGTCTTAACTACAATACTGAAGAAATAAACTATTATTATGAAATAGGCGATATAGAGATATTTTTTCCATATAATATGCATAAGCATATTGATCAATTCAATACCATTGATGTCGTATTTACCAAACAGTATGCGATTGTCGTTAACATTAATGATCACGATATCAAGACCGCACAGGAAAACTATGATCCAAACGAGGAATTTGAATTTGAAGATTTTGGGGATTTAAAAGACAACACTTACATTGACAAGTTTTATGAAAAACGCAACGATAATAGAGATGCTTTTGATATTGAGTCACTCACTCTTTATGATGATGATGAGCGCGATTATACGCAAATTGATCAAGAAGATGATTTGAAAAGCATCGACCGCGATAAGGTAAATTCAGGCGTATCAATTAATAATAACCTCTACCAACGAGAAGAAACAGCATTCGAAGCCACCATTCGAAGTAACTTGAGCAATTGTTTATCCATTTCGATATGTTTATTATTAGCCACCTTTTTATTGACATTATCATGGCATAGTCGTGATGATAATATATCTTTTTTAATTTTAATGTTTCTTGGTGGCGTTGCCTTTTTGGCATGGCGTAAACCTAAATTTGAATCAACCCCACAGCAAGTGAAAGTCATTGAAGCTACAATTCATGATAAATATTCTAATATAGTGGAGGTAGGCGAAAACACGGTATTAAAATACCCTAAGTATTGGTCAAATTTTATCCCTAAAAGTTCAGATTCTGCTACCGAAATGGTGATTAGTGAGGATGGTAAAAAATTACTTCGCTATGGTCACACGTTATCTATTCATGACGAAGTAGAGCAATTTGGACAGCCTAAATCAGTTGGGCAAAATAAAATTTTATTGGGGGTTGGGATCATCTTATCTTTTACACTCTTATATTATACTGATCCAATTAATAATGGATATTTTGCTTATCGATATTACTCGCAACAATCTAAAAATCTACAAATTAACGATCTCACTACTTTACATAATAGTGATATCAAGCATGGTGATATTGTGAATATCTCGATTAAAAACACATCGTGCGATGTTAATGATTTAACTGAAGATTTTCAATGCCATAACTTCTTTATCAATAGCCAACCAATAGTGGTGAAAGAAAGGGATGTTATGAGCATCGAAACCTCATTAAAACATATATTTTCGCCCGATTTTATTCAATATAAACATGATGAAGAATTTAAACATTTTGAAAAATTGCAACAAGTAGCTGTTGCGAGAGCTAACTATGAGTTAGGTTATGAGGCTTTTACCAAAAACCCTTTTTCTAAAATAAAAAGTCTTGGTCAAATGGTAATTGATATCGACAATAGCTGTAATATTTTACCTGTTGAACAATGTGATCAAGTTAAATACCGAATTACTGATTTATTTTATACGGGTGATATCTTTAGGCGTGTTGGATGGGATAAATTGCTTGAGCGATCTAAAAAAAATCCTGATCTAGATATCATCGCTGAATCTATGGAAATATTGGAACTTTCAAGTACATTAGATTCATTTAATCCCGCATTGCAAAAAGAGATAAAAACAATTGTTTCTCCATATCAGTCTGGAATAGAAATTACTTTAACCAATCAAAGCTATATTGACATGAGACCATTAATCAAAATTGACATAGAATCACCATACAATTCGATGAAATTGTATGAATATAAAACGGTGAATTATTATTTTGATATCTTAAATAACACTATCTCGCCTAATGTTAATATTGTTGGTGTAGTAAGTGATATTCGTTATGGTAAAGATCAAAATTCTAAAACGATTTCTGCTTTAAAAGTTAATGCAAATCATCGCTATAATTTGGATGAAAATCAAACAATATCATTTTTTTCTTTAATTAATATTAATGTTATCGTGTTTATTGTCATGATATTAACCGCAGTGATTAATGGCGTTAAACTAGTTAAAAACACTAAAGTTAACCAACGTCGAATTGATGAAATTAAAAAATATTATGAAAATAGATTAGGTACTATCGTTAATCTTGAATAAATAGACAAAGTGAGTAACTAAACAATTAAACCTAATTATTCAATTGTGAGGGAAGGCATATTCTGTTATACTAACTTCCCGTCTGATTCATCATATATTGCATAAGTTTTTATGGTTTAAATTTCTGCAATATTATTCTATTAAATTAATAATGGTCTGGTATTAATGGTCACGAATTATATTTTTGTTACAGGCGGTGTCGTTTCTTCCTTAGGTAAAGGCATTGCCGCAGCATCGTTAGCTGCAATTTTAGAAGCCCGCAATTTAAAAGTCACCATGCTAAAACTTGATCCCTATATTAATGTTGATCCCGGCACAATGAGCCCGATTCAACATGGTGAAGTTTTTGTGACAGAAGACGGTGCTGAAACCGATCTTGATTTGGGGCATTATGAGCGTTTTATACGCACAAAAATGACGCGTAAAAATAATTTTACAACTGGACGTATTTATTCTGATGTATTACGTAAAGAGCGCCGTGGTGATTATTTAGGGGCTACGGTTCAAGTTATTCCTCATATCACTAATGAAATAAAATCACGGGTAATTGAAGGCGCAAAAGGTTTTGATGTTGCCATTGTTGAAGTCGGTGGCACCGTTGGTGATATTGAATCACTACCATTCTTAGAAGCAATTCGCCAATTGGCGGTTGATGTTGGTCGTGAACATACCTTATTTATGCACTTAACATTAGTGCCTTATCTTGCATCGTCAGGTGAAGTTAAAACCAAACCAACACAGCACTCAGTAAAAGAGTTATTATCAATTGGTATTCAACCTGATGTACTAATTTGTCGTTCAGATCGCGCAATTCCTGCTAACGAAAGAGCTAAAATTGCACTATTTTGTAATGTTCCTGAACGTGCAGTGATTTCTCTTAAAGATGTTGATTCGATTTATAAAATCCCAGCATTATTGAAATCACAAAATTTAGATACCTACGTGTGCAATCGTTTCCATCTTGAATGTAAGGAAGCCGATCTATCTGAATGGGAACAAGTCATCTATGAAGAAGCTAATCCTGTCGGTGAAGTTACAATTGGTATGGTAGGTAAATACATTGAATTACCTGATGCGTATAAATCGGTAAACGAAGCATTAAAACATGGCGGTTTAAAAAATCGGTTAACTGTTCATATTCGCTATATTGATTCAGAAGATCTTGAATCACGTGGTACTGATATATTAAAAGATTTAGACGCAATATTAATACCGGGTGGATTTGGTTATCGTGGCGTGGAAGGCAAAATCATGGCAGCACGTTATGCCCGTGAAAATAAGATCCCTTATTTAGGTATCTGCCTTGGATTACAAGTTGCTTTAATTGAGTATGCACGTAATGTTGCAGGTATTAAAGATGCGAATTCAACTGAATTTGTCAAAGATTGTGCAAGTCCGGTTATTGCGCTTATTACCGAATGGAGCGATGAGTCGGGTAATGTTGTGCAACGTAATGAAAACAGTGATTTAGGCGGCACCATGCGTTTAGGTTCACAAATCTGTCATCTTGAGCCAAATTCGTTGGTATCTGAGATGTATCAGAAGGAATCTATCACCGAACGTCACCGTCATCGTTATGAAGTGAACAATAATTTATTACCGGAAGTTGTAAAAGCAGGATTAAAAGTCACCGGTCTTTCAACCGATAAAAAATTAGTCGAAATTATTGAAATTCCTGATCACCCATGGTTTGTTGCATGTCAGTTCCACCCGGAATTTACCTCAACACCACGTGACGGTCATCCACTGTTTAGTAGTTTCGTGAAAGCTGCCAAAATTTATCAAGAGCAGCAACAAAAATAGTTTTGGATTAAATTTAGTAATATATCTGTCATATAGAGGAAAATAACATGGCAAAAATCGTTAAAGTACATGGTCGTGAAGTCATCGACTCTCGTGGTAACCCAACTGTTGAAGCCGAAGTTCATTTAGAAGGTGGTTTTGTTGGTCTAGCAATCGTTCCATCAGGTGCGTCAACAGGTTCACGTGAAGCGTTAGAACTTCGTGATGGTGACAAATCTCGCTTTTTAGGTAAAGGTGTATTAAAAGCGGTTGAAAACGTAAATGGCCCAATTGCTAAAGCAGTTGTAGGTAAAGATGCGTTAGATCAAGCAGCTATCGACCAAATCATGATTGATTTAGACGGTACTGATTTTAAATCTAACTTAGGTGCAAACTCAATTCTTGCTGTTTCTTTAGCAACGGCTAAAGCTGCTGCTGCGGCGAAAGGTGTGCCACTTTATCAACATATCGCTGATCTTAACGGAACTTCAGGTCAATACTCTATGCCTTTACCAATGATGAACATCATCAATGGTGGTGAGCATGCTGATAACAACATCGATCTACAAGAATTTATGATTCAACCAGTCGGTGCTAAAACAGTACGTGAAGCGATCCGTATGGGTTCTGAAGTATTCCATAACTTAGCTAAAGTGTTACACGCTAAAGGCATGAATACCGCAGTTGGTGACGAAGGTGGTTTTGCTCCTAACTTAGGTTCAAATGCTGAAGCATTAGCTTGTATCAAAGAAGCGGTTGAAAAAGCAGGTTATGTACTAGGTAAAGACATTACTTTAGCGATGGACTGTGCTGCATCTGAATTCTATAACAAAGAAACCGGTAAATATGTATTAAAAGGTGAAGGAAATAAAGAGTTCACTGCTCAAGAATTTACTCACTATTTAGAAGGTTTAACTGAACAATATCCGATTGTTTCAATCGAAGACGGTTTAGATGAAAGCGATTGGGAAGGTTGGGCATACCAAACTAAAGCATTAGGTCACAAAATCCAATTAGTTGGCGATGATCTATTTGTGACTAATACCAAAATCTTCAAACAAGGTATTGAAAAAGGTATTGCTAACTCTATCTTAGTTAAAGTTAACCAAATCGGTACATTAACTGAATCTATTGCAGCGGTTAAAATGGCTAAAGATGCTGGTTATACAGCAGTAATTTCACACCGCAGTGGTGAAACTGAAGATTCAACAATTGCTGATTTAGCTGTTGGTTTAGCTGCGGGTCAAATCAAAACTGGTTCTATGAGCCGTTCTGACCGTGTTGCTAAATATAACCAATTAATCCGTATTGAAGAAGCTTTAGGCGCTAAAGCTCCATTCAACGGACTTAAAGAAGTTAAAGGTCAATAATAAGTTTTTAACAACTTAATTTATTGTCTTGATAAGAAACGGTGACAAGTTCACCGTTTTTTATTTTGTTTCCAAATACATAAATGACAAAGGTTGCGTTGCGCTAGGTTGTGTTGTACTCTTAATGCTTTGTATTTATGACTAATCATTGATATCTATTGATATTTTATAATTTAGCCACATATAAATTTTTTAATCAATTAACTAACTCGATTTAAATTTTCTGCTTATGAATAATATTACGAATATGTCCCAGCCTAAAAGCAAATGGCAACTTTTTAACTGGCTTTGCAGCGGTAAACTACCGTTAAATGAATTATGGCGTAATCGGACTTATCGTTATAAATTTTTCTTAAGAACTTTGTTCTTAAGCCCAATTACCCTTAAATGGCTGGATAAGCTAAGGCAGTATCCACGGCTTGGCGACTATTTTTCTTGCCAAACTAATTTACCGTGTAAATTGCAAAGACCTTATTTATCATCTTGCTTATCCCAGCAAGAACGATTTGATGCGTTAGTTTATCATTATGATTTTTTAGCTAAGCATAGCGATAAGATGACCAAAGCATTTTACGATCCTAATTCGCCATTTGTGTTGGCTGATGTCACAGTCAAAAATGATGCAAATATTCAGATCGCCATACAAGCTCGTAATAAATTTGCTCGAGAAGGGGAGATCAGCCTTTATTTTTATGATCAAGACGGCATCGATTTAGCCACCTTAACTTTTTCGATTATCCAGTATCAACAAAAGCCAACGTTATTTATTGCTGGTTTACAAGGTACCGGTCATCAAGAGGCTCGCATACGGGTGCAAAAGGCGACAAAACAGTGTTACGGTCTGTTTCCTAAACGGGTTGCGGTTGAAGCGGCTTTAATTATTGCCAATTATTTTCAGCTACCGCAAATAGTTGCTGTTGGTAACAAAACTCATGTGTATAACAACTGGCGTTACAATAGCCGACAAGAGCGAATTTTATCGGATTATGATGATTTTTGGTTAACCATTGACGGTAAACAAGATGAACGTGAATTATTTATCTTACCGAACGAAATCAATCGTAAATCGATTGAAGAGATAGCCAGTAAAAAACGTTCAGAGTATCGCAATCGTTATGCATTATTGGATCAATTAAAATTGGCGATACAAGCGCAGTTAGCCTCTTTAAACTAACAGTCAACTCATCTTGGCATTAAGCGTGCCATTTTTTGTTGCATATTGCCGGTTAACTACCGCAATGAAAGCGGCAAGCAAATTCGAGATTATTGGATTTGCTTGAAGCGCTGAATTAACAGGATAATAATATAAAAAATAAGAGTAGGGAATAAAATATGTATTTTGGTATTTTAATTGCATTGGTGCCATTGTGTATTGGTTATTTGATTAAATTCAAACAAGAAAAATGGCTAGCCAAAATTAACCAAATCCTTAGTTGGATGGTCTATTTTATTCTCTTTATTATGGGTTCTGAGCTGGCTCAGTTAGATGATCTAACCACGAATTTACAACATATCTTATTTTATACTGCCATTATTTTTGTCTGCACATTCGGTAGTAATTTTATTTTCTTAATGTTATTCGATCTCTTCCTGCCTTGGAGAACTTCGCACACTAAGCAAAGCTATGATTCTCGTTTTAAAATGATATTGGAGTCGCTACGGGTCTGTATTGCTTTAATCTTGGGTTTTATTGTCGGTCTTTTTCCATTATTTATATGGCAATACAGTGAAAACATTATTCAAGTTGTGTTAGTGTTTCTGTTGTTGCTGATTGGTATTTCATTGCGCAGTAACAATATTTCACTCAAGCAAATTTTGCTTAACAAGGTGGGTATTGCAACAACCTTAATTGTTATTATTAGTACCTTTTTAGGTGGAATTATTGCGGCATTAATTTTACATCTACCACTGCCAGTTGGATTGGGGATGTCGTCCGGATTTGGTTGGTATTCCTTGTCTGTTATTTTGATGACTAAAGCACAAGGTCCAATTATCGGCAGTGCCACTTTCTTAAACGATATTTTACGTGAACTTTGTGCCATTATTGTTATTCCAACCTTAATCGGACGCTATAAATTGACCGCACTTGGGTTGTGTGGCGCCACCTCAATGGATTTTACTTTGCCCATTTTGCAAAAAGGGGCAGGGATAACCATTGTGCCTCCGGCGATTGTACAAGGTTTTTTACTGACGTTGTTGATGCCGATTTTTATGACTTTGTTTAATTATGGGTTTTAAAGTTGAGGTTTTTAAAATTACGGTTTTTAAAACGGTGGTTTTATACTGAAACGTGGGTGTTTTCTGAAGGTTCTTGACAGTGGTTTGTGTTTTTGCTTAAACACCTATATTTTCTGAAAGTTTTTGACAAAGTTTTTATTTTTCTAAAAGTTGCGGGTTTTTAGTCTGTAGGTTTCGGACGCTGGTAATTAGTCGATATTTTCATTTCGATGTCTGCGTCCGAATTAGGGGGATTTAGTGCGAAATCCCCCTAATAACCCCCTCGCAGCACCACCCAAAGCGGTCTTCGACTGCCCTCCGCCTTCGTTCGGCCTTAACGCACCGGCGCTGATTTGTTCCGGACAAAGCAGCGCCTCGCCAAACATCCTTGTTTGGCGTGCTAACCTCGCTCAGTTGTCGGCGCTTTGTGAAGGTGCGGGTTGGTGCACTTGTTTGTTTTTGTGGAAGGTCATGGTAAGCCGTTTGAAAAAAGTAATGGAGTTCAAAATACAAACTTTTTAAACCCTTTTTTTTAGCTAAAAATAAAAACATTAAAAATCAATATATTGCAAAAGTGTTAGAAAAAAGGGTTTTTAAACTTAAAATTGCTCTTTGTGTTTTTATAAACGATGTTTATAGTATATAAGATTCTACTTCACGGCTGCATAAGCCGTTTAGAAATCCGAATGACAAAACTAAGATACAAAAAAAGGCTTCACGGCTGCATAAGCCGTTTAGAAAGACGGTAAGCAAGTTACAATAAAATCCCAATACTTCACGGCTGCATAAGCCGTTTAGAAATTTTGCTGCTCCTGTCTCACTACGCATAACGCCTTCACGGCTGCATAAGTCGTTTAGAAACCCGAATTTAAAGGACTGAAACGGCAGTATTTCTCCACGGCTGCATAAGGGGGTTTAGAATATTTTTGAAATATCTAAAACTTTTGTTTTTATACTGAAACGTGGGTGTTTTCTGAAAGTTCTTGTCAACGGTTTGTGTTTTTTGCTTAAACACCTATATTTTCTGAAACTTCTTTACAAGGTTTTATACTTTAATTGAAAGTTTCGGGTTTTTGGTTTGTAGGTTTCGGACGCTGTTGATTAGTCGATAATTTCAATACGATGTCAGCGTCCGAATTAGGGGGATTTTGTGCGAAATCCCCCTAATAACCCCCTCGCAGCACCACCCAAAGCGGTCTTCGACTGCCCTCCGCCTTCGTTCGGTTTTAACGCACCGGCGCTGATTTGTTCCGGACAAAGCAGCGCCTCGCCAAACATCCTTGTTTGGCGTGCTAACCTCGCTCAGTTGTCGGCGCTTTGTGAAGGTGCGGGTTGGTGCATTTGTTTGTTTTTGTGGAAGGTAATGGTAAGCGGTTTAAAAATAGTAGTGGAGTTTAAAGTACTAACTTTATAAACCCTTTTTTTTAACTAAAAATAAAACCATTAAAAATCAATATATTGCAAAATCGTTAGAAAAAAGGGTTTTTAAGCCTAAAATTGACCTTTATGTTTTTATAAACGATGTTTATAGTATGTGAGATTCTACTTCACGGCTGCATAAGCCGTTTAGAAACTCATACGAGGGCTTTTTTTACAGGTTTTTATCTTCACGGCTGCATAAGCCGTTTAGAAAAACAATCACAATTAACGGTGTTTCAAATAGTGCTTCACGGCTGCATAAGCCGTTTAGAAAAGCAGATTACAAGATACATGGATTGAATTGATCTTCATGGCTGCATAAGCCGTTTAGAAAGTTGACTCGGCAACTTCTTCAGCAAATGCTGCCTTCACGGCTGCATAAGCCGTTTAGAAAAACCACCGCATCTGACAGCGCATCAAGTCCAACTTCACGGCTGCATAAGCTGTTTAGAAACCAAAAATAAAAAATGTACGCATGCGAACAAACTTCATGGCTGCATAAGGGGGGTTAGAATATTTTTGAAATATTTAAAACTTTTGTTTTTATACTGAAACGTGGGTGTTTTCTGAAAGTTTTTGACAAGGTTTTATACTTTAATTGAAAGTTGCGGTTTTTTGGTATCGTGGTTGTTTTGGTGATTTTGGGTTGGTTAACTTTATCGCTGGTTGTGGCTTTGCGATAAAGTTTTGGTTTTGGTGTTGTGCCGGTTAGTTTGTGTGGTTTTATTTTTATGGGGTGTTTGGTTGTCGGGGTAGGGTTAGGTTGCTGGTGTCTACGCCTTCAATTTGCAGTAATTTTATTTTTTTATCGATGCCGCCTGCATAGCCGGTTAGGTTGCCGTTTGTTCCTATCACTCGGTGGCAGGGGATGATGATTGAGATTGGGTTGTGTCCGACTGCGCCACCAACCGCTTGGCTGGACATCTGTTGTTTATTTAGCGCTGATGCGATTTGTTTGGCTATGTCGCCATAGGTGATAAGTTGTCCATAAGGGATTTTACATAAGATATCCCAAACTAAATAGCGAAACGGGGTGCCTTTTGGGGCTAGTGGTAATTGGTTGATAGCGGGGTTTTTGCCGGCAAAATAGTCATCTAACCAATGTTTGGTTTGATTAAAGATCGCTAAATTTGCTTGTTCTTGCCACTTTTTTACTGCCATATCGCCAAAATATTTTTGTCCTTCAATCCATACACCAACTAATTTATTTTGATGACTAGCTAGGGTGATGTTGCCCATTGGTGAGGTGTAGTTGGTCGAGTAGTACATGATCTTTCCTTGTTATCTAGATTAGCTGTTGGCAAGCTATTATAGCCTGATCTTAAGATTAAGGTGGTTTGTTTTTTATTTTTTATGAAAGAAGATTATTGGTGTTTGATATCTTTTTATTTTGATTATTTGATTAACGCTATCGCTATAACTGCCAGCAGAACAATAATCAATAAACGCTATTATTATCCAGCATAATATGAGTGCAATAAGAAAAGTATGCGGTCTGCGATTTTATTGGTGGTGATAGTTCGGCGGTTTTGGCTGATAAGTCAATGACTCACTGGTGTGAGCCATTGGTTATTGTACTTTTTACTTGCTTAAGGTTTTGCCTTTTTCTACGTAGCTCATGTCGCCTAAACTTTCTACGATAAATTTACCGTCGTCGGTGTAGCGAATTTTAGTCACACTGGCGTTACCTAATCCGGCGGTAATCGGTTGGTCTTGCATCTCTTCGACCATTGCCATGATCGCCATGCCATGAGTCACAACTAATACGTTACCACCGCCTTGCGCTTGTGCTTGTTTTGCAATAGCTTTTAATGCGGTTTGCATACGTGTTTTGACTTTATTGTAATTTTCCGCTTCGCCGGATTTTTCAACTGCTGCAATGGCATCCATCATTTTGTTTAAGGTGATTTTTCCTTTACCAAAATCTTCCATTAACGCTTTATCCGATTCGTAGCCTAAATGCTGAGCAGCGGGCGTCCACATATTGGGATCGAGATCGCCTTCGAAGTCACCAAAACAGGTTTCTCGTAGTGCTTCCATTTCGTTTATGTTTATCGGATCGCCTTTGGTTTCTAATATGATGCGGGCAGTTTGTCTTGCTCGTCCTAGATCGCTTGAGTAAACTGCAATAAATTTCATATCGCCTAATCCGCGTCCAAGTTGCTGTGCTACTTCGATCCCCGGTTTGGTTAATGGTGTGTCAGACCAACCTTGAGCACGATGTACGTTGTTAAACATTGTTTTACCATGACGAGTAAAATATAAGTTGACCTCTTGCGCAAAGGCTTGCGATGCTAAAGAGGCTGCCACAACGACAATACTGATAAGTTTGATAATTTTTTTCATACTTTCATCCTTTTCTTAAAATAAATTAAATCGATAATCAATCACGGTTTCAGCCGATAGCGTTGGTGAGCGTTGTGCTTTGCCGTCTCTGAGTTTTGGGGTGACATCAGAACTGCTGATTGTTTTGTATGACCAGCCATAACCTGCTTTAGCTAAAATTGATAAGTTTTTGAAAGTGCCGCTGGTCGGTTTAAAGATATTAAAGACGTTAATTTCACCGTTTTTTAGGGTTTGGTGTTTATAGTTAAATCTGCCGTAGTTCATATACAAACCGGTAGTATTATCTTGCACAAAGTCGTAACCTAATACCGCTGATAATACCAGTTCGCCATCTCGCATATAATCAGCGCCGGCGGCGGCAAGCCCGTTAAAGCGTCCACGGGTATTTTTGCCTAGATGTCGACCGTAAAAGCCAATTGCATTATGTTTGTTGGCATCGGTATAAGCCAGACCAAGTTTGACGCTCCAAGCATCTTCTTTCCATTGGGCATCGGCGGCATAGTGCCATGCGTGATCTTCAAACTCTTTTTTGCTTTTTGACATGGCATCATAATTTTTTAAAGCATAACTACCGTATAACTGCGAGCCTAAGGTTAATTTGTTGGTTGGCTTGTAAGTTAGCTCAATAGCATGACGTCTTAAATAGTCTTTAGCGACACCATATGAGTAGTCGATTTTTGTGGTGCTATCTTGATAAGCGATTTCAGCCGTTGAGATATGGTCGATGACACTTTTGCGATCATTACTCATAAAATGCAGTTTTTGGGCTGATTCACGGGGAAAGGCACTGTTAATCCGAGCAAATGAGAAAGCGAGCTTGTCAACGTTAAAAATCCCACTGTAACCGAGGTAGCTGTTACGAGTTAAATGTTGGGATGAGCTGATAATGCCCAGATCTTTTAAACTTTGCCAGCCAACTTTACCGTTGAATTTGATGTTGTCATTTCCCAGTTTGATTTTGATATAGCGCTGGGTGAATTTATTAAATCCGTGGGCGTTATGTTTACTGTAGCCTTTGCCGTCGTTA
This sequence comes from Gilliamella sp. B3172, assembly GCF_026536465.1. Lineage (NCBI taxonomy): Bacteria > Pseudomonadati > Pseudomonadota > Gammaproteobacteria > Orbales > Orbaceae > Gilliamella > Gilliamella sp. B3172. The sequence continues at coordinate 89,503 of NZ_JAFNOA010000008.1, forward strand.
TACAGTAAATTACGGGTGGCAAAGTAGTCACTTGCGCCAAGTTTTATCACATTGTCATAAGTGACATCAAAACCTAGGGTATCAAATAGGTATCCCGATTTATAATTGAGGGTAAATGCTTGCCCCCAAGCGCTGTGAACTTCTTTGGGTTGGGATGCGTTCTCTTTTAAGTATTTCCAATGATTACGGGTGGAAAAATCGAGCTTGCTATCGTTAAAAAAGTGATTATCGAACATACCGGCTGATGAACTTACGTCATTGGCCAGTACTGAACAACTCAGTAGGCTTAGAAGTGCCAGTGGTAGGTATTTCAGTTTTGTCGTCATATCCTTTGTCCTTGTTTCCTAAAATAAACCTAAATGCCAACTTGTGAGAGGGCTAACTCCTTAAGTTAGGATTAAGGTGTTATCTGCTAAGTGCAGTCATCATTCAAGATAAAATTGATTCGTGCGATGTGTTTACCTGTTTTTTGTCTGTTCTTGCCTCATGTTAACGAGTGTTTAATGCAACGTTTTTTAGTCGCTATGATCGAGTGAGATCATCGGCGCTAAACTTGCTGCATTTGCCCATTGCTGGTAAATAACCGGATGATGCGACTTCCTAATCTTTGTCTGTACTTTCAAGCTTCTGATAATCTGCAAGTCGCTGGTATTTCGCCTTTTGGCGTTATTTAAAGCAGCTATCGATCGGCTTTCGGTTTGTTGTTCCATAACAATTTATTCATCCGGTTTAATTTTTCGATCCTTTGCGCTTGATGCGAAAAAGATTGGTAAGCCGATAGCCCATAACTTAGGCTATCGGGCTAGTTTTATTTTAGTACCGCTCCTTTTGATGCAATGACCGATTTGTACCAGTAAAAACTTCTTTTCTTATATCGTTTTAAAGATCCGGTGCCGTCTTGGTTAAGATCCACATAAATAAAGCCGTAACGTTTTGTCACTTCGGCTTTAGATGCACTAATTAGATCAATAGGTCCCCAACTGGTGTAACCCATGACCTCGACACCGTCTTCAATAGCTTCACGGATTTGAACTAAATGATCGTTCATATAGTTAATACGATAATCATCGTTTATAGTGCCGTCGGTTTCTAATTTGTCTTTTGCGCCTAATCCGTTTTCCACAATAAAGAGCGGTTTTTGATAACGTTCATAGAGCATATTTAATAGATAGCGAATGCCGACAGGATCGATCTGCCAACCCCATTCAGATGCTTTTAGATAAGGATTCGGTACCATATCTAAAATATTACCTTTGGTTTTAAGCGACGGATCAGCCGTTGCACAGCAACTCATGTAATAGCTAAATGAGACAAAATCGACAGTGTTTTTGAGATCTTGAGCATCTTGCTCAGTAATGGTTAACTCAATACTGTTTTGTTTAAAGTAACGATGCATGTAGGTTGGATAGTAACCACGGACTTGAACATCACCAAAAAATAGCCAGCCGTGGTTTTCTTGATGAGCTGCCCATACATCTTCAGGTTTCGGGGTAAGAGGGTAGGCGACAGCGCCTAATAACATGTTACCGATTTTGGCATCCGGTATGATTTGATGACACAATTTTACCGCCTGTCCACTGGCCACCAGTTGATGATGAATGGCTTGATAGATTTGCTGTTTACTGCTGTTACGATCTAAGCCCACGCCGGTAAACGGTTCGTGCAATGACATGTTGATTTCGTTGAAGGTTAACCAGTATTTGACTTTCTCTTTATAGCGTTCAAATACAACTTTGGCATAATGGGTGAAAAATTCAATCACTTGCCGATTACCCCAACCACCATATTGTGTGACTAAGTGATAAGGCATTTCATAATGCGATAGTGTGACTAATGGTTGGATGTTATGTTTAGCCATTTCGTCAAATAATTTGTCATAAAAAGCTAAACCTTGTTCATTTGGCTGTTGTTCATCACCGTTAGGGAATATTCTCGTCCATGCAATAGATACTCGTAAGCAGCTAAAGCCCATTTCAGCAAATAGCGCTATATCTTCCGGATAGCGATGATAAAAATCAATCGCTGTATCTTTTATGCTGTTGATCTGATGCTGATTGCGATCGATTATTTCGCCAAATAAGCCGTTTGGTGTACAGTCGGACGTTGATAGACCTTTACCGTCTTGACGATAAGCACCTTCCACTTGATTGGCGGCAATTGCGCCCCCCCAAAGAAAATCGTTAGGAAACGTTGTTGACATGTTTTACTCCTTATTTGCGATTAATGCTAGTAATGCGTCACCACTTTCAATGTTGCTTTGCTCTGTCATGCAAAAGATATCTTGATAATTATCTGTGTTGGTAATAATGATTGGTGTAGTCATGGCAAATCCGGCTTTTTTTATGGCCTCAATATCGAAGCTGACTAATAGATCACCTTTTTTGACTTTATCACCTGCTTGGACATGCGATTGAAAATGTTGACCGTCTAATTTAACGGTATCAATACCAATATGAATCAATATTTCAGCGCCATTTTGGGTTTGTAAACCTATAGCGTGTTTAGTTCTAAATAGCGAAACGACTTCACCATCGTCCGGGGCAAGCGCTTGTCCAACTGTTGGCTCTATTGCGATACCTTTACCCATTAATTCGCCGGCAAAGGTTGGATCGTTCACTTCGCTTAAAGGCAAAATGTTGCCGGTTAACGGGCTAAAAATGGTGGTTGCATTGGCGCTCGCTTGTGCATGGCTGTGTTGACTGGTGTTATTAGCGTGCGCATTATCTGTGTTTTCATTCTCACTATTTGCATCTTGTAAGATCGATTTATCTTTAGGAATACCAGATAGATAGGTCACAATTAAGGCTAAAGTAAATGACAGCACACAACCAATGACCACGGCATAAAATTGCTCATTAATGCCAGTTTTAGGGATCAGTTGTAAGAATGAAAAGATATTAATAAAACTAAAGGAGTAAATCACACTGTGGTAGTAACCGACAATGCCGCCACCGACAACTGCGCATAAACAACCGATGATAAATGGTCTTTTTAACGGCAGGTTAACCCCGTAAATAGCCGGCTCAGTCACACCAAAGATGCCCGATAAGACCGAAGAGCTGGCTAATGCTTTAAATTGTTTGTCTTTGGCACGTAACATCACCGCTAACACAGCACCGACTTGGGCAAATACTGCTGGGAATAAGATTGGTAACATAAAATCTTCTTGATAAACCGCAAGGTTATTTAAGGCAAACGGAACCAGTCCCCAATGAATACCAAAAATCACCATGACTTGCCAAATGGCGGCTAAAATCATTGAGGCTATAATCGAGTTCAGTCCATAAACAAAGATAATGCCGTCGGCAATAAGATTACTGACGTAAGTCACCAAAGGTCCAATGACTGCAAAGGTTAATGGCACAGTGATGATAATACCCAGTAGTGGCGCAATAAATTTTTTAAACGAGTCATGCATGATTTTGTTAAAAATGCGCTCTAATAGCGAATAGAACCATGCCGCTAAAATAATTGGAAAGACTGATGAGGCATACGGAATAAGTTCAATTGGAATTGAAAATAATTCGGTACTAAGGGAAAATTCCCCTGCCGGCATCATGCTGGCTATGGTTGGGTGGATAAGTGCGCCACCAATTGCCATACCCACGTAAGGGTTACCACCAAATTTTTTCACCGCCGAAAATCCTAAAATAATCGGTAGGTAATATAAAGGGGCGTCACTTATTGCAAATAAAAATTGATACGTTGAGGTATTTTCCTGCACGATATTGCTGATAAGCAAAACCGATAATAGACCTTTTAATATCCCGCCGGCAACTAATACTACCAGCACCGGAATAAAGATCCCCGATACTAAATCGATTAGTTTAGAAAATAGTCCTGTTTTTTGTTTTGAGGAAGCTTGCTCATTATTTTTGTCGTTTAAGTTGGTCAGTTGCATAATGTCATTAAATACATCTGCAACGTTATTGCCAATCACAACTTGAAATTGTCCGCCACTTTGAACAACCGTTATAATGCCGTTTTGTTTTTTTAATGTATCAGCATCGGCCAGGCTTTCATCTTTTAAGACAAATCTTAGCCGGGTAGCGCAGTGTACCAGACTGATAATATTGTCTTTGCCACCGATTTGGTTAATGATTGATTCGGCAAGTGCTCTGTTTTTCATACCTTATCCTTATTTTTATGCAAAAAAAAACCTAGCTCCCTTTTATTCAAGGAAGCTAGGTTTTGCTTGCAAAGTAGAATCATTCTATTTTGCAATAACAATCCAAAAACTGATGTATTTAGGCTAACATAAATTTTGCGACCTAGGTATTAATTCCGATATTGTGTTTTGGAAATTGTGATTTATATCACATTATGTTTTTTTTAATTCGTTGCGCAGTCTTTCGATATGAATGGTTAGATATAAACTTTCGTCATCGCTAAGGGGATGTGAATAGTGTTGGATTAAATGCAGATCAATTTGTTTAGTGCATTGGTAAGCTTGTTCATATTTTTTTCGAATTAATTCATATAGCGAGGCGTCTTGTTCGGGGTGTTCGGTTTGGCTCAGTATGCGATGTGAAAAGAATTTCAAATGAGTGATAAACCGCTGATAGGACAGACAATCTTCATCATACTCAAACTGAAAGTGATATTTTACAATGTTTAAAATTTCACGCATGATTTTGGTCATTTTAACAATGTTGGGCATGGTGTCATTGAGCTGCGCATTGATAATATGAAAGGTGATAAAGCCGGCTTCGTCTTCCGGTAAATCGACATTTAATCGTTGTTTTATCACTGATAATGCATATAAACCGATTTGAAACTCTTTGGGATAGAGTTTTTTGGTTTCCCATAAAAAACTATTTGGGATATCAAACCCTTGTTTATGTCGTTCTATGGCAAAATGGATATGATCGGTGAGTGAAATATAGATACTATCTTGCAGTTTGCCTTCTAATAACTGCTTTGCATGATTAATAATCACTTCAGTTGTTGTTAATATTTCAATGGGAATTTCAGAAAGTAATTCAGCAAATCGGGGGAGGGTTTCGTTATTGGTTAATGAGAACTGTTTTTCAATCAAATCACTATCAATTAAGTCGCCTTCTCGCTTTTTAAAACCCACGCCACGACCGGTAACGATGAGTTCATTACCCTTCGCATCTAACGTAACAACGACATTATTATTAAGAATTTTATGAACTTTCATACACTGCTGCTTGTTTTTTCTATATCGGTATTATGTATAGTGAGCAAAAAATAGGAAGTAAAAAATTGAAAAAATGTGATAGGTGTCATATTTTTAGTGAAATTTTGTTGCTTATTTCAAAAAAAAGCTAACAAAAAACCCGATACCGTTAACGGTATCGGGCTGATATTTGCAAAGATTATTGCGCAAGGAGTTTATTCATCGTTTGAATAAATTTACTTGGATCATTTAGTGAACCTTTTTCGGCCAGTAGTGCTTGATCTAACAATAGTTCGATCCAATCATTAAACGCTGTTTCATCTTGCGTGTCGGCAATTCGTTTCACCAATTTATGATCAGGATTAATTTCAAACGTGTAGTTGATCTCAGGTGCTTTTTGGCCGGCTGAGGCAAGTAATTTTGCCATTTGAGTCGACATTTCATCAGCACTTGTGGTCACAATGGCTGGGGTATTGGTTAAGCGGTGGGTTAATTTCACCTCTTTAACTTTATTACCTAAAACGTTTTTAACCCGTTCGATAAATGGCGCTAACTCTTTTTCAACTTCTTTTTGATCTTCACTATTTTGATCAGCAAGTTTTTCGATAGATTCGTCTGATTTACTGATTGATTGGAATTGTTTTCCGTCAAATTCAGTTAAATGACTCATCATCCACTCATCAACACGATCAGAAAGCAGTAATACTTCAATGCCTTTTTTGTTGAATAATTCAAGATGAGGACTATTTTTTGCTGCGCCGTAGCTGTCAGCGGTAATATAGTAAATCTTGTCTTGACCGTCTTGCATGCGGCTGATGTAGTTCTCTAAACTGACTGTTTGCGCATCGCTGTCGTTATGGGTTGAGGCAAAACGTAATAATTTAGCAATTGCTTCACGGTTGGTGAAGTCTTCACCGGTACCTTCTTTTAACACTAAGCCAAATTCACCCCAGAATTTTTGATACTGTTCCTGGTCGTCTTTAGCTAATTTTTCTAGCATTTGTAATACACGTTTGGTACAGGCATTACGTAAACTTTGCGTAACTTTGTTATCTTGCAATATTTCACGTGATACGTTTAATGGTAGATCATTTGAATCAATTAAGCCTTTCACAAAACGTAAGTAATTAGGCATAAATTGTTCAGCATCATCCATAATGAAAACACGTTGCACATAAAGTTTTAATCCGTGTTTATTATCTCGATTCCACATGTCCCATGGTGCATTTGCCGGTATATAAAGTAAGCTGGTATATTCTTGTTTACCTTCTACACGGTTGTGGCTCCAACTTAGTGGATCGGCAAAATCGTGTGACAAGTGTTTATAAAACTCTTTATATTCATCATCGGTAATTTCTGATTTGCTACGTGTCCAAAGCGCTTGCGCTTTATTGACTTTTTCCCATTTTACTTCTTTGCTCTCTTCATCGGTCGTTTGAACTTCGACAGATAATGAGATGTGATCAGAATATTTACTGATAATTGAGCGTAAACGCCAATCTTCTAAAAACTCTTTTTCATCAGCTTTTAAATGTAAGGTGATCTCTGTACCACGAGTGTCTTTAGTGGTATCAGATAGGGTATATTCGCCTTCACCGGTAGACTCCCACATCACTGCTTCATCAGCTTGTGCGGTTGCAGCGCGGGTTTTTACAGTCACTTTATCAGCCACAATAAAGGCGGAGTAAAAGCCAACCCCAAATTGACCGATTAATTGGCTGTCTTTGGCTTGATCACTGCCGATAGATTCTAAAAATGCTTTGGTGCCTGATTTGGCAATGGTGCCTAGATTTTCGATGACTTCATCACGGGTCATCCCGATACCATTGTCAGAAATGGTTAAGGTGCCGGCCTCTTGATTTGTCCAAATTCGAACACCGAGATCAGCATCACCGGCATAAAGGTTTGGGTTTTCCAGCGCTTTAAAACGTAGTTTGTCAGCCGCATCCGATGCATTAGATATTAATTCTCTTAAAAAAATCTCTTTATTGGAATATAAAGAGTGAATCATTAAATGGAGAATCTGTTTAACTTCGGATTGAAAGCCTCGTGTTTCTGTTCCTTGCTTACTCATTAACTAGTACCTCAATTAAAATTAATAGTCTCAAATAACAATTAGGCGAAAATAGATTGTGACAACAAAAAGACAATCTTACTCGCCGTAAGCTATGTTAAATGATTAACATTGATATAATGATTTGATTTATTGTTGTATTGTTATATGGGAATAAAATGAATGTTTTCAATAGCGGTAAATCAATATTGTTAACTGGTTGATGTTTTTTTGTTAAACCGCCGGTATAAAAAAAGCCTTGTAAAGTACAAGGCTTTTAATATTGTGTTCAGATCTGATTAATGTTGTAATCCAAAAACAAGAATAGCAACAATTGCGATAGGGATAACAATTGAGGTTAACACTCGCCAAATTTTAAACCAGAAATTAGTTAAGTTTAACTCTTCTTGAATGCGTTTTTGTTTCATCATATAAGCACCAAAAATCACCGTACCTAAACCGGTAATAGGTAACATGATTTTACTGGTGAGGTAATCAAGTGAATCAAAAATGTTTTTATCAAAGAATTTCACATCAGCCCATTTATTAAATGATAGGATACAAGCAATACCCAGCGCCCAAATCAGGATACTGATGACAATGGTTGCCGTTTTGCGTCCCATATGGGTTTTTTCTTCCAATAATTCGACCGTTGGTTCAAGTAGTGAAATCGAAGAGGTTAACGCCGCAAAGGTTAAAAAGATAAAGAATAAAATACCTAAAACGGTGCCGCCAATCATATTACCAAAGGCGATCGGTAGTGTAACGAAGATAAGACCTGGACCAGCGGCAGGCTCTAAACCGTTGGCAAAAACCAATGGGAAGATGGCTATTCCGGATAATACCGCAACAACGACATCGAGTATCACCACTGTTCGGGCTGTTGATAATAAATCGACATCTTTACCAAGATAAGAACCATACGCCATCATAATGCCCATACCTAGTGATAAGCTGAAAAATGCATGGCCTAAGGCCGCTAAAATTGCGGTGCCGTTTAAGGCCGACCAGTTAGGGGTAAACAGGAAGTCACACGCTTTATAAAATGCATGACCACTAGCATAGATAGCATAACCCACGAGTACTAACAGTAAAATACCTAAGCCTGGCATCATTAGTTTACAGCCACGTTCTAAGCCGGCACCAACGCCTAAGGCGACGATAAAGGCGGTCGCAAACATAAATACTGTATGCCATGTTAAAAGGCTACCGACATCAGCTTTGAAGTTATCGAATATCAGCGCTGTTGTTTTGCCATTGACGCCTTCAAAAGTGCCTTTTGCTGCTAACACAATATAGTCAGTCGCCCAACCACCAATTACACTGTAGAATGATAAAATTAAAAATGAACCGAGAACGCCAATTATACCAACCCAACGCCAAGATTTTGAATGACCTTCAGAAACCGCAACATCTTCCATAGTATGGATTGGGTTTTTTTGCCCTCGACGACCGATGAGCCATTCTAACACTAAAATAGGCATGCCAATAATAAACATGAAAAGTAAATAGGTGAGTACAAAAGCTGAACCACCCATTTGACCTGCCATATAGGGAAATTTCCAAATATTACCTAACCCCACCGCAGAGCCTGCCGCTGCAAGCATGAATCCCATGCGTGAGCTCCACTGTGAGTGACTTTTCTTCATAGTACCTGTACTCATGAATTTTCCTTTGATTCTTATTAAATAGTTTAATTTGCGTTTAGTTAAATTATGTATTAATTAAAAACTTTTAATCATGCCATGAAATTAGGCTATTCACAAGAAATCATTATAGCGATGAATTTTAGTTGTTTAAAAATTTAGCTGAAATGTAACTCAATATTAAAATGTAGCAGATGGTCTATTGGAGCGTTTTGAGAATATTTAATAAACCGTAAAAGGTAAAAAAGAACCAGCATGGGCAAAAGAAAATGCTGATTCTGATTTTAAAAAAGAAAGTCAAAATGATGTTATAAATACCGAATACCACGTACATTTTACTCTTTTCAAGATTTTCATAGCCGAGCGCTAAAAATGCATTGACTACCATTAAAACAAAGAATGGAAATGTCGCAATTGACATCAAAACAGCGTCCCCTAAAAATGGTATTTTCGCTATTTTCATTAACATACGTCGATCGGATTTTAGCGTGATAAACATTCTTCCAATTCCTTTTATTGATACCCGCTTTATCAATTATTGTTTATTTTTTAATGCTAAATTGTACACCATTTAACCTATAAGATTAAGAAGATTTTTTTGTCGATAAAACGATGTCAATGTTTGCGATTTTATTGATAATCAATCGTAGTTAGCATATAGTAAAATCCAGTTTTCAAACTTTATTAACGCCAAACATGTCACAAAATATCGATATAAACGAAATCAATAAATTTTCACAATTAGCCGCGCAATGGTGGGATCCAAATGGGCAATGTAAACCTTTGCATATCATTAATCCATTACGTGTTGATTATTTACTGCAACAATGCCAGTCGCTCAATGGTAAAAAGGTATTAGATGTGGGGTGTGGTGGTGGCATCTTGTCGGAAAGCCTAGCTAAGTTGGGCGCACAGGTCACCGCTATCGATCTGGCTGATGAGTCTTTAAATGTTGCCAAAGTGCATGCTGAGCAAAATGGATTAACTATTGATTATTTAAAACAGACGGTTGAAGCGCATGCTGAGCACTACAGCGCAAGCTATGACATTATCACTTGTATGGAGATGCTTGAACATGTGCCCGATCCTGCATCAATTATCGATGCCTGCGCCAAATTACTTAAACCGCATGGCAAACTCTTTTTATCCACCATTAATCGTAACAATAAAGCTAAATTGCTGATGATTTATGGTGCTGAATATTTAGCCCGATTAGTGCCGAAAGGTACCCATGATTTTAATCGATTTATTCGTCCGTCTGAATTAATGCTTTGGGTAGAGCAGGCGGGATTAACGGTTAAAGATATCATTGGTATGGAGTACCATTTACTGAGCAACCAATTTAAGTTGGGATCGAATGTTGATGTAAATTACATCTTAATGGCGCAAAAATCAGAATAATGTTAAAAGTGTGATCTAATTCTCATTTTAATGTTTTTTTCTAAAATTTTTCTTAATTTCCTCTATAATCGCCAAAGTTACCGATAACATGCGTTTTTTAACTGTTCAATCACAATAGCGCAAGTTAAAAACGCATTAATGATATGCAAAAGGTTAATTAAACGGTTAAATATTGGTTAACTAAACGCTATCTTAATCATCACGCTGTTACCTAAAACATAGCATTGTTATTTTAGAGGAATAAAATATGCCGTTAATTATTATTGCCATTGGAGTGGCACTATTACTTATTTTAATGCTCCCACTTCGCCTTAATGGTTTTATTGCATTAATTTTGGTTGCACTGAGTGTTGGTGTGCTCGAAGGGATGCCGGTAATGGAAGTGGTCAAATCCATAAAAAATGGCGTAGGGGGAACGTTAGGTAGCCTGGCGTTGATTATGGGATTTGGCGCCATGCTCGGTAAACTTTTGGCCGATTGTGGTGGTGCACAACGAATCGCAACCACGCTTATTGCAACCTTTGGTGACAAAAAGATTCAATGGGCGGTCACCCTTACTGGCTTTATCGTGGGCTTTGCGCTTTTTTACGAAGTCGGTTTTGTCTTATTATTACCTTTAGTGTTAACCATTGCCGCTACGCTGCGCATTTCACCGCTTTATATTGGTATTCCAATGGCGGCTGCGTTATCGGTCACCCATGGATTTTTACCGCCACATCCGGGGCCAACGGCGATCGCTGAAATCTTCAAAGCCGACATGGGGCGCACCTTACTTTATGGCACAATTATTGGTATTCCAACGGTTATCTTAGCCGGCCCGATGTTGGCAAAATTGCCGTTTATTCGAGCCATTAATCATCCTATTGAAGAAGGGTTATACAATTCTCGTCAATTTACCGACGAACAAATGCCTAGTTTTAGTGTCAGCGTGTTTACGGCATTAATTCCGGTGATATTAATGTCGATCCGGGCAGTTTGTGAAATGACGCTTGCTAAAGGAAACGTCATTTTACCTTATGTTGAGTTTTTTGGTGATCCGGTGATTGCCACGCTGATATCGGTGTTAGTTGCGGTATTCACATTTGGTCTTTTGCGTGGACGCTCCATGGCTGAGATCAATACAACAATTGTCGATTCGATTAAAATTATCGCCATGATGCTGTTAATTATTGGCGGTGGCGGTGCTTTTAAACAAGTATTGGTCGATAGTGGTGTCAAAGTTTATATCGAGCAAATGATGCACTCATCGACTGTTTCACCGTTAATTATGGCATGGTTAATTGCGGCATTACTGCGTTTAGCGTTGGGATCGGCAACGGTTGCAGCGTTAACTGCTGGCGGGATTGTGTTTCCGTTAATTGCGACTAGTGGCGTCAGCCCTGAACTTATGGTAATAGCCACCGGCGCCGGTAGTGTGGTGTTTTCACATGTTAATGATCCGGGTTTTTGGCTGTTTAAAGAGTATTTTAATTTAAGCATTACCGAAACGATGAAGTCATGGTCTTTATTAGAAACGGTGATTTCGGTTTGCGGATTAGTTGGGTGTTTAATTATTGAGATGCTTATTTAATAATTTGAATTAACATCCTGAGCAATGCAGTTTTCTAGTCTGCAAGTTTCGGACGCTGTTGATTAGTCGATAATTTTAATACGATGTCAGCGTCCGAATTAGGGGGATTTGGTGCGAAATCCCCCTAATGACCCCCTCGCAGCACCACCCAAAGCGGTCTTCGACTGTCCTCCGCCTTCGTTCGGTCTTAACGCACCGGCGCTGATTTGTTCCAGACAAAGCAGCGCCTCGCCAAACATCCCTGTTTGGCGTGCTAACCTCGCTCAGTTGTCGGCGCTTTGTGAAGGTGCAATCTGGTGCACTTGTTTGCTTTTGAGAAAGGTAATGGTAAGCCGTTTAAAAAAGTAGTGGAGTTCAAAATACAAACTTTATAAACCCTTTTTTTTAGCTAAAAATAAAGCCATTAAAAATCAATATATTGCAAAAGCGTTAGAAAAAAGGGTTTTTAAATCTAAAATTGCTCTTTATGTTTTTATCAACGATGTTTATAGTATGTGAGATTCTACTTCACGGCTGCATAAGCTGTTTAGAAATAATTTTCTAACTGACGCTTCTGCCCAACCTGCTTCACGGCTGCATAAGCTGTTTAGAAAAGGAATAAAAACAATACCACTTAACATAAAGTCTTCACGGCTGCATAAGCTGTTTAGAAATTCGGCTTTAACAACAGTCTTTTTATAGCCCACTTCACGGCTGCATAAGCTGTTTAGAAACAATGCTGTTGTTGACGAATTGATGGCTAATACTTCACGGCTGCATAAGCTGTTTAGAAATGATGGAGTTGTAAAAATAACAGCAATTCTACCTTCACGGCTGCATAAGCTGTTTAGAAATTTGACCTTGATATCTGCCGCTTTGCCTAGCACTTCACGGCTGCATAAGCTGTTTAGAAATGATCTGGATAAGCGAATAAAAAAATCAGGTACTTCACGGCTGCATAAGCTGTTTAGAAACATGTCTCGTTGGGTTGTAACCCCTCGACACCCTTCACGGCTGCATAAGCTGTTTAGAAAGACTTTGTCAGCATCAACGGAGTGTCATATCTCTTTACAGCTGCATAAGCTGTTTAGAAATTCCCATGCATCCATAAATGGACTTAAATAATCTTTACAGCTGCATAAGCTGTTTAGAAAAACGGAGTAACATTCTATTCTGCTGTAAGTGACTTTACAGCTGCATAAGCTGTTTAGAAAGTATGCTATTTTGAGTGTTAATAGATTATTACCTTGAAAGCTGCATAAGCCGTTTAAAAATCAGAACCCTTACCAAAAGCTTTATCTAGCATCTTTACGGCTACACAAGGGGGTTAGGATATTTTTGAAATATCTAAAACTTTTTGCTTTTATACTGAAACGTGGGTATTTTCTGAAAGTTCTTGATAATTTTTTTCTTTTATCGAAAGTTGTAGCTTTTTGGTTTGCAGGTTTCGGACGCTATTTATTAGCCGATATTTTCATTTCGGTGTCAGCGTCCGAATTAGGGGGATTTGGTGCGAAATCCCCCTAATGACCCCCTCGCAGCACCACCCAAAGCGGTCTTCGACTGCCCTCCGCCTTCGTTCGGTCTTAACGCACCGGCGCTGATTTGTTCCGGACAAAGCAGCGCCTCGCCAAACATCCCTGTTTGGCGTGCTAACCTCTCTCAGTTGTCGGCGCTTTGTGAAGGTGCAATCTGGTGCACTTGTTTGCTTTTGTGAAAGTTAATGGTAAACCGTTTAAAAAAAGTAGTGGAGTTCAAAATACAAAGTTTATAACCCCTTTTTTTAACTAAAAATAAAACCATTAAAAATCAATATATTACAAAAGCGTTAAAAAAAAGGGTTTTTAAATCTAAAATTGCTCTTTGTGTTTTTATCAACGATGTTTATAGTATGTGAGATTCTACTTTACAGCTGCATAAGCCGTTTAGAAAAAAGTCGTATGAGTCTGCAGTACGCTAAAGCCCTTTATGGCTGCATAAGGGGGCTAGGATATTTTTGAAATATCTAAAACTTTTGTTTTTATACTTAAACATTGGTATTTTCTGAAACTTTTTGACAAGGGTTTATGTTTTCTACTTATACTCCTATATTTTCTTAAGCTTCTTGACGAGATTTTATACTTAAAGATCTTGTTTACTCAATGCCTTATTGGTTTTTTATCGATGTGGTGATGCGTCTTTTTAATAGCGATTATTTGTTCTGTTTTTCGATAAATAGTTGCTTTATTCAGTTGAATGGTGATGAGTCAATCATTATTACTAAATTTTGCTAGTCTTTTAATGGAAAGATAGGTAGAATGCTTCGGCAATATTTTATCAACAATTCAACTCAATGGTGAATATTGTCATGTCTCGTATAGTAAAAGAAGCCCTCACGTTCGATGATGTTTTATTAGTTCCTGCTCATTCAACTGTTTTGCCCAATACTGCTGATATCAGTACTGAGCTTACCCAAACCATTAGATTAAATATTCCGATGCTGTCAGCAGCGATGGATACGGTTACTGAATCTGATTTAGCCATTGCTTTAGCGCAAGAGGGTGGTATTGGTTTTATTCATAAAAATATGCCGATCGAGGCGCAAGCTAATCATGTTAGGCGAGTTAAAAAACATGAAAGCGGGATTGTGCAAGATCCGGTCTCAGTTCTTCCAACTGCAACCATTAAGCAAGTTATCGATCTGGCAAAAGAGTATGGCTTTGCCGGTTTTCCGGTGATTACGCAGTCGCAAGAGTTAGTCGGGATTATTACTGCTCGTGATGTGCGATTTGCTACCGATCTTTCTTTACCAGTAACCGCAGTTATGACGCCAAAAGAGCGTTTAGTTACGGTTAAAGAGGGTGAAAAACGTGAAATCGTGCTTAAAAAAATGCATGAACATCGGGTTGAAAAAGTACTGGTGGTGGATGATAAATTCCATTTAAAAGGTATGATCACAGTTAAAGACTATAATAAAGCTGAACAAAAACCAAATGCTTGTAAAGACGAAAAAGGTCGTTTACGTGTTGGCGCTGCGGTTGGTGCTGGTGCCGGTAATGAAGAGCGAATTGCGGCATTAGTTGAAGCAGGGGTTGATGTGTTGTTGATTGATTCCTCACACGGGCATTCAGAAGGGGTCTTAGAGCGTATCCGTCAAACTCGACAAGCTTACCCTGATTTACAAATTATCGGGGGCAATGTAGCAACTGCTGAAGGGGCTAAAGCATTAATTGAAGCTGGCGTAAGTGCGGTTAAAGTGGGTATTGGTCCCGGTTCAATTTGTACTACCCGTATCGTCACAGGTGTTGGGGTGCCTCAAATAAGTGCCATTATGGATGCGGTCGAAATGGCTCAAAAATATAATATTCCTGTGATTGCCGATGGCGGTATCCGTTTTTCCGGTGATATTGCAAAAGCCATTGCCGCCGGCGCATCGTGCGTTATGGTTGGCTCAATGTTTGCCGGCACTGAAGAAGCACCGGGCGAGATCGAACTATTTCAAGGTCGTGCTTATAAATCTTATCGGGGTATGGGATCACTTGGCGCAATGGCAAAAGGCTCATCTGACCGCTATTTCCAATCCGACAATGCAGCCGATAAATTAGTACCAGAAGGGATAGAAGGGCGCATTGCTTATAAAGGCATGTTAAAAGAGATCATACATCAACAAATGGGCGGATTACGTTCTTGCATGGGCTTAACCGGTTGTGCAACGATAGAAGCCCTACGCACTCAATCAAAATTCTATCGCATCACAGGTGCTGGTATGAAAGAGAGCCATGTACATGATGTTCTCATCACCAAAGAGCCACCTAATTACCGTGCTGGTGCTTAATAAGCACACTATAAACCACAAAAGCAAATCCAAATGGATTTGCTTTTGTTAAGAAGTTTTAGAAAATACCCACGTTTTAATAAAAAATCAGTTTTTAATCTTGTTAAATAAATCCCAACAGCATTCCCAAAATACTAAAACACCTAACTTACCCAAAACTCCCCAAACAGAAGAATAATAGTCAAGTTGGTATTAACGAAAATCCTTGTCAAAAACTTTCAGAAAATATAGGTGTTTAAGCAAAAACACAAAGCATTGACAAAAAGTTTCAGGAAATACCTACTTTTCAGTATAAAAACAAAAGGTTAAGAATTTTTAAACAATCTACAAACCCAAATCGTTATATAACCCAAAAGCATACAAGTGCACCAGATTGCACCTTCACAAAGCACCGACAACTGAGAGAGGTTAGCACGCCAAACAGGGATGTTTGGCGAGGCGCTGCTTTGTCAGGAACAAATCAGCGCCGGTGCGTCAAAACCGAACGAAGGCGGAGGGCAGTCGAAGACCGCTTTGGGCGGTGCTGCGAGGGGGTTATTAGGGGGATTTCGCACAAAATCCCCCTAATTCGGACGCAGACGCCGTAATGAAAATATCGACAAATTAATAGCGTCCGAAACCTGCGGACTAAAAACCTGCAACTTTCGAAGAAAGTAAAAATCCTTGTCAAAAAGTTTCAGAAAACATAGGTGTTTAAGTAAAAAACACAACCAAAACAAGGATGTTTAGCAAGGCGCTGCTTTGTCATGAACAAAACAGCGCCGGTGCGTTAAAACCGAACGAAGGCGGAGGGAGGTCGCTAAGACCGCTTTAGGCGGTGCTACTTGATCGCTTTAGCGACAATTTCCTGTGCTTCTTCCTGCAACGTTGCTAAGTGCTCATTACTGATAAAGCTTTCAGCATAAATTTTATAAGCATCTTCGGTGCCAGACGGGCGAGCGGCAAACCAGCCGTTTTCTGTCATCACTTTCAGTCCGCCAATCGGTGCATTGTTAGCTGGCGCAGTTGTTAAACATTGCGTGATTTTTTCACCCGCTAAGGTATCGGTGGTTAATTGGCTTGCATCAAGTTTAGATAACTTTTGTTTTTCGCTAAAGGTTGCCGGAGCTTGAATTCGACCGTAATAAGAGACACCAAATTTATCTTCCAGAGTTTGGTATTGTTCTTGTGGATTTTTACCGGTTTTAGCTGTCATTTCTGCTGCTAGTAAGCATAAAATAATACCGTCTTTATCGGTCGCCCAAACTTTACCGTTAGTGCGTAAAAATGATGCGCCCGCACTCTCTTCACCGGCGAAGCCTAACTGACCGTTATACAGTCCGTCAGCATACCATTTAAAACCAACCGGATACTCTAAATAGGTTTTATGTAAGCTATTTGCCACCCGATCAATCATTGAGCTGGTGACTAAGGTTTTACCGATAGCGATATCTTTATGCCATTGCGGACGGTTTTGAAATAGATAATTCACACACGCTGAAAGGTAGGCATTTGGATTCATCAAGCCTTTTGGCGTAACAATGCCATGGCGATCGGAATCGGTATCATTACCAAAGGCGAGGTCAAATTGATCTTTTAACTTCAGTAAGCCAGCCATTGCCCAACGGCTTGAACAATCCATTCTGATGACTTCGTCATGATCAAGATGCATAAAGCTAAAGGTTGGATCGACTTTATCATTAACGATATCCAGATTGATGCCATATTTTTCAGCAATGCGTGGCCAATAAGTGACGCTTGCGCCACCTAGCGGGTCAACACCAATACGTAGCGAAGAGGATTGAATTAATGACATATCAACAATATTTTCCAGATCATTAATATAATCGGTCTCGTACTCTTTGGTGTGAATATAATCTGAATTCAGCGCCTTTTCTAAGCTGACACGTTTAACGCTGTTTAATTGGCTTTTGAGTAATTCATTCGCTCGATTTTCGATCTGTTTGGTGATATCGGTATCGGCTGGTCCACCATTGGTTGGATTATATTTTATTCCGCCGTCTTCCGGTGGATTGTGGGAAGGCGTAATGACAATACCGTCAGCAAGTTTCGCTGTTCGGCCTTGATTGTAAGTTAAAATTGCGTGTGAAATAACCGGCGTTGGCGTATAACCCCAATCACGAGCCATAACCACTGTTTGTTCGTTGGCAACAAATACTTCAAGTACACTTTTTAAAGCAAGTTCAGACAAAGCATGGCTATCTTGACCAATAAAGCAAGGCCCCGTGATATTATTGGCTTTGCGATATTCGGCTATCGCTTGGGCAACGGCTAAAATGTGGGCTTCGTTAAACGTCCCTTTATTAGAACTACCACGATGACCAGATGTTCCAAAAATAACTAATTGGCTAGCATCATCCGTATCTGGTTTGATCTGATAATAGTTATTTTTTAAAGTTTCAACATTAATAAGGTCAGAAGCTTCAGCTAGTAATCCCGCGCGGCTTTGCTTTGCCATTTTATACTCCTTTTTCATATATAGTATTTTTATATTTTGCTAAACCTGTCAAACAGTGAACGACTCGATAGAGTGCTTTTAGCCTTTCATTTTAGGGTAAAAAAACATTAATAACTTGATTAATCATGTTTTCTGATATGCCCATATCACTCATGATTGATTCAATAATATAAATTTTTCTAGCCGTATTGGTATTACTGATAACCCAATAAGGAGTACCGACGATTTCTCGTGGTTTGGTGTTTTTTCCCGATGTTTCTAATGACTCTTTGTCTTTAGCCAAATATTGTCTTTTGCTGCCGTGTAAAGAGGTTGCCGCAATCGCAAAGAGCGCGGGATTGTAGTTATAAAGCGCACCTAATAATAATAAAAAGCGACTAATAATTGATTTTTCGTTGGTAAACGTTTCACTAGTCAATAAATTATTGAATATAGGATAGTGATTATCTGAATTCGATAGTTGATTTTGTTTAGCCGGTGAGGTTTGATTGATATTCAATAAACGCCGTAAAATACTCGATGCATCTTCGCCAATATGTTTAGTTTGACCTGCAATAAATTGGTATAGTTCTTCGTCGATTTCGATAGTCTTCATTAGTTACATATGCCTATTAAATTAGTTAACCGGACAACTTTCTACTGGAAGGTTGTTCAGATCTAAATGGTTTGCTGGTTTATCATTTAAACAATCTGAGCTGGGTGGCTCAGCAATTGTTGCCTCTTTATTTGTCTGCTTTTCATTAACTTCGTGACAGGCGGTTATCATAACCGATAATACTATTTGAAAAAATAACCGTTTCATATACTTATTGTATGGTAGATAAACTATTAAACGAGTATAACTCAAGTTAGCCATAAATTGTATTGTCGAATGCTAAAATAATGAAAATCATGTTGTTGTTTTGATAAAACAATATTATCCTTATGATGTTATAAAAAAATAATCTCAATCTATATGAGGAATTCAATATGAAAAAGATCATCGCGCTAACTATTTTAGCTACAATAATTACAGGATGTAGCAATAGTGATATCTATTCTGGCGATGTTTACACAGCAGATCAAGCCAAACAAGTTCAACATGTCAGTTATGGTACAGTTGTTTCGGTAAGAGCGGTTAAAATTCAAGCAAATTCAAACGGTAACAATCAAAATGTAATCGGTGCGCTTGGTGGTGCTGTGCTTGGTGGTGTTTTAGGTAATACTGTTGGTGGTGGTACAGGTCGTGTTTTAGCAACAGCAACCGGTGCTATCGGCGGTGCGGTAGTGGGTAATGCCATTGAAAATAAAGCAAATCAAGCAAATGCAGTTGAATTAGAGATTAGACCTAAAAATAGTGATTCCAATATTGTTATTATACAAAAAGGCTCGGTTAAAAATTTCTACGTCGGGCAACCTGTCCGTTTAGTTACTAACGGTAAACGTATTAGCGCCTCTCCGCGTTACGATTAATCTATTTTTAAACATCATGTAAAATAGCTTTCGCTCTTTTATCCTCGAGCGAAAGCTTCTCAGTCACACGCTATCCTATATAATCACCGCAAGGCTTACAAAGCCGTTTAGACACTATCCGTTGATGCGCTGGAGTGGAATTATCCTTTACAGCAGCATAAGCTTTTTAGAAAAGCCCTAAATTTAATCAATTTAATTCTGTTTTCTTTACAGCTACATAAGCCGTTTAGAAAACTAAAGCTGGCTCAATCAGCTGTAAAATATTCCTTCACGGCTGCATAAGCCGCTTAGAAAAAAATTGTATGTATCTGTCGTAAGATAGAGCCTTTTATGGCTGCATAAGGGGTTTAGGATATTTTTGAAATATCTAAAACTTTTGTTTTTATACGAAAACATGGGTGTTTTCTGAAAGTTCTCGTCAATGCTTTGTGTTTTTGCTTAAACACCTATATTTTCTGAAACTTCTTTACAAGGTTTTATACTTTAATTGAGAGTTGCAGGTTTTTAATCCGTAGGTTTCGGACGCTGTTAATTGGTTGATATTTTCAATACTGTGTCAGCGTCCGAATTAGGGGGATTTTGTGCGAAATCCCCCTAATAACCCCCTCGCAGCACCACCCAAAGCGGTCTTCGACTGCCCTCCGCCTTCGTTCGGTCTTAACGGATCGGCGCTGATTTGTTCCGGACAAAGCAGCGCCTCGCCAAACATCCTTGTTTGGCGTGCTAACCTCGCTCAGTTGTCGGCGCTTTGTGAAGGTGCGGTCTGGGGCACTTGTTTGTTTTTTCAGAAAGTTAATGGTAAGTCGTTTAGAAATAGTAGTGGAGTTTAAAATAAAAATTTTTTAACCCTTTTTTTAAGCTAAAAATAAAACCATTAAAAATCAATATATTGAAAAAGCGTTAAAAAAAAGGGTTTTTAAACCTAAAATTGCCCTTTGTGTTTTTATAAACGGTGTTTATAGTATGTGGGATTCTACTTCACGGCTGCATAAGCCGTTTAGAAAAGTATTTTTAATTTTTATTGTCAGTGATAATTCTTCACGGCTGCATAAGCCGTTTAGAAAAATTAACATCGGGGCGAAGATCTTCACATCTACTTCACGGCTGCATAAGCTGTTTAGAAAAAAAGTCGTATGTTTCTGCCGTAAGATAGAGCACTTTAAGGCTTAATAAGGGGTTTAGGATATTTTTGAAATATCTAAAACTTTTTGTTTTTATACGAAAACATCGGTGTTTTCTGAAAGTTCTTATCAATGCTTTGTGTTTTTGCTTAAACACCTATATTTTCTGAAAGTTTTTGACAAAGTTTTTATTTTTCTAAAAGTTGCGGGTTTTTAGTCTGTAGGTTTCGGACGCTGGTAATTAGTCGATATTTTCATTTCGATGTCTGCGTCCGAATTAGGGGGATTTAGTGCGAAATCCCCCTAATAACCCCCTCGCAGCACCACCCAAAGCGGTCTTCGACTGCCCTCCGCCTTCGTTCGGTCTTAACGCACCGGCGCTGATTTGTTCCGGACAAAGCAGCGCCTCGCCAAACATCCTTGTTTGGCGTACTAACCTCGCTCAGTTGTCGGCGCTTTGTGAAGGTGCGATCTGGTGCACTTGTTTGTTTTTGCGAAAGGTAATAGTAAGCCGTTTAAAAAAAGTAGTGGAGTTTAAAATACTAACTTTTTAAACCCTTTTTTTTAGCTAAAAATAAAACCATTAAAAATCAATATATTGTAAAAGTGGTAGAAAAAAGGGTTTTTAAACCTAAAATTGTCCTTTGTGTTTTTATAAACGATGTTTATAGTATATAAGATTCTACTTCACGGCTGCATAAGCCGTTTAGAAAGTCTATACCTCAATTTGCCGGTCGAAAACATACTTCACGGCTGCATAAGCCGTTTAGAAACACGTAAGCCCCGTACGACGAGACTTTTCGGCACTTCACGGCTGCATAAGCCGTTTAGAAAGCTGATAAGTCAATATTGTTTCCTCATTAAAACTTCACGGCTGCATAAGCCGTTTAGAAAATTTGTCCTACGATGTGCTTGAAGAGATTCGGCTTCACGGCTGCATAAGCTGTTTAGAAACTATGCCAACTGCTCATTTGACCGTTCAAGCTCTTTAAAGCTGCATAAGCCGTTTTACTCTGGCATTGAAACACCTTCAATATTCACTCAGTTAGGCTTAATTTAAAGGCAATTTTCTGAAAAAAATTTGCCTGCCTATAAGCTTAAGTATAAACTCAATAAAAAAGTAAAATAAGCAAACAAGGAACATTAAGCAATGCGTATATTACATACAATGATTCGAGTAGGGGATTTACAACGTTCAATTGATTTTTATACTCGTGTAATGGGAATGCGGGTGTTAAGAACGAGCGAAAATACCCAGTATCAATACTCGTTAGCTTTTTTAGGTTATGGTGATGAATCAACTAGTTCGGTGATTGAATTAACCTATAACTGGGGAACAGATAAATATGACCACGGTACCGCTTTTGGGCATATCGCAATTGGCGTTGATGATGTGGCAAAAATGTGTGAAGAGGTTAAGCAAGCCGGCGGTAAGGTAATCCGTGAAGCGGGACCAGTCAAAGGTGGTAGTACCATTATCGCTTTTGTTGAAGACCCGGACGGTTACAAATTAGAGTTAATCCAAAATGATCAGGCCGATAAAGCGCTTGGTCACTAAAATCCTATCTGATGAGATATCGCCGAAGTTCGGCGATATTCCCTTTTTATTTGATCTAACAATGTGTAAGCAGTGCAATCGGCACGAGACTGACTAGTAGTTACTTATTTTTGCTCAGCTAACAGGTCAGATAACAATGTTTTATGAACGATAGCTTGCTTTGATTGTTCTAAGCTGGATGCTGAAATAATGGCATTTAATGCTTGCAGTGATACATCAAAATCATCATTGATAATGACATAATCATATTCATTATAGTGAGATATCTCAGCTTGGGCTTTTGCCATTCTTTTATCGATGACACTGGCGTCGTCTTGTCCCCGTTTGATTAAGCGATTTTTAAGCTCTTTAAGTGAAGGGGGCAAAATAAAGATACTTTTTGCTTGGGGTAGCTGCTCTCTGACTTGTTGAGCGCCTTGCCAATCGATATCTAAAAAAACGTTAACGCCTTGTAGTAAACTTTGTTCTATTTCCGCTTTAGATGTACCGTAATAGTGATCAAATACCTTGGCATATTCGACAAAAGCATTTTCGTTAATCAGTGACTGAAAATGTTTAGGATCGACAAAATAGTAATGTTCACCATGCGTTTCACCAGGCCTAGGATCACGGGTGGTGTGTGAAATAGAGACTTTGGCCGGATAGTGATTTTTTTGCGCTAAATAAGCACGAATTAAACTCGATTTACCTGCACCACTTGGCGCAGAGATTATAAATAGGGTTCCAATATACATAGGTGTTTGCCACTTTTAATTTTGATAATCAGTTATTTAGATTGTCATTGAGACAGATTAAACGCTATTATAGCAAAGTTTAATCATAGATTGTGTCATATTATAGTTAAGCATCGCTGTTTATCGTATTGATAGGTGACTGAAATTTTACTTTAACGTAGGGTATTTCTGAAACTTCTTGACAAAAAGTGACCCGGTTTAAATCTCAGAATGGAAAATCAATAATTACAAAACCTGTAATTATAAAAACAATAATCACAAGAACAATCAATTACAATAACAATGTTATATTTGAGGGAGAATTATGTCATTGTCATTTAAAGATGGCGTTTATGCCTGTATTCCAACGCTATTAGGCTATATTGGGATTGGTATTGCTGCCGGTGTCGTCGGAAAATCGTCGCATTTATCGGTACTGGAAGTGACGTTACTGGCGGTAATTGTTTATGCCGGCGCGGCACAATTTATTATTGCCGGATTAATGCTGGTCGCAACGCCAATTACTGCCATTATTTTTACTGTTTTTTTAGTTAATTCTCGCCACTTTTTAATGAGCATGGCAACGGCGCCTGCTCTTCGTCAATATTCATTACTGAATAATATCGGAATCGGCACGTTATTGACCGATGAGAGTTTTGCAGTGGCGATGAATGCATTAAGTAATAAAGAGCCGATAAATGCCTCGTGGATGCATGGGCTTAATCTTACTGCTTATATTGCCTGGATTTTGTCTTGTCTGATTGGGGCGTTAATTGGTGAATGGTTGCCAAATCCGATGCAATTTGGTTTAGATTATGCGCTGGTTGCTATGTTTATTGGTTTACTCTATTTACAGTTGATCAGTGATAAAACTAAAAGCCTCAAAAATCGGCTGATTGTTATGTTGACCGTTGCGGTGATGTTAGTTTTATTGATGCGTTTTGTGTCACCCGAAATGGCGATTTTAATCAGTACTTTTGCCGGATGTTTTATGGGAATAGCAATGGAGCGTAACGCATGACAATTTATAGTTTACTTATTATTTTAGGATGCGGCATTGTTACTTGGCTACCGAGGGTGATTCCGTTTATGTTGGTGCGCAAATTGCAATTACCGGATATGGTTATTCGGTTTTTATCCTACGTTCCTTTATGTATTTTAACAGCGCTGTTTGTGCAAAATCTGTTTGTTGCAAAACAAGGGCAATTTCCCGATTTAAATATTGAATACTGCTTAGCAACAATTCCCACAGTTATTGTGGCGATTGTGACTAAAAATTTAATGTGCATTGTGGTTTGCGGTGTGGTGGCTATGGCACTGATTCGTTATTTTATGGTTTAAACGTTTATTGAAGATAAAAAAACAGGGCTATTGCCCTGTTTATCTGATTTGTGTTTATGTTCTTTCTTTATATTCAAGCTTTTCAATCGATTTTAGCATCTTAGCTGATTCGGCTGTTTGACCTAATTCGTTAAGATAGAAAGACATCGCTTTTTGATAAGCCACATTATTCAAGATTGCTTTTGGTTGTGACTTCCACCATTTGATTAACGCAAGTGGATCACTATTTTTAGACAACTGTTTAATGCGGCCAATGTAAGCGGCTTGTTTTAGCTGGTCTAAGTGAGCGTCACTATAGGCGTTGGTTTTATACATAGTCGGTAGTAAGTCGATTATGGCTTGATAATCGCCAACTGAGTAATAGAGCTGATCGGCCAATCTTAACACTTCGTTGTTACGTGGTTTTTCATTTAACAGTTTATCGATTAAGACTCTGGCTGAACCATATTCATGATTTTTAAGTTGTAGTCTGACTTGCACTAATTGGAAAGCAAATAACTCTTTATCATCAACCACTTTGGCGGCTTTTTCTAATAACTGATTGGCGGAAATGATTTGATTGCTGTCAATTTGTGCTTGCGCTGCAAGTAGATAAGACAGTGCACTATTATTGGCGCCTTTGGCACTTTTGGTAAAGAGTTTAGCGGCTTGTTGATAATCCCCTTCAAGTAAGGCAATCTGCGCTTGTTCTAATTGCTTTCTTGATTTTTTCGGCGATTTAAAACGTAACCAATTACCTAATGCGGTTTTTGAATTGAGGATCTTTTTAAAAAGATAATTTAATATATAGAGAATCAGCAGGGCAAATAATACGAGTATCACAAATGTATTAAAAGACATGCTAATTTTGTATCCCGCCACTTCAAATATGGCAGAGCCTTGATGTCCCTGTAATAGTGGTCCGAGGAAAAATCCGCCGACTAATACTAAGAAAATAATCAATATTTTTATCATTATTATTCTCCTATTTGCTCAGCATCGCACGTACACGAGTTTGCATTAATTTTTCCAGCTCGCTGATACTGGTCAGTTGATTAGGAACATCTTGATTACTTATCGATTGATTTTGTAATTTTGTTAAGCTATCTGTGAAGGCCTTAACACTTGATGCATTGCTGTCAAAGTAGGCATTGACCCAGGTCGCAGTGTCATTTAATGCTCGCTGATAAATAACATCTTGATGTCTTGGCACTGCTTGGGCGGCAATTAATAATCGGAAACGAATATTCTCACGCAGATTAAGCGACTGATCTAATGTTAATGGTGTTTGTAAGATTTGGCATTTTACAATCTTTTTTTCATCGCCGTCGGCTTTATCTAAACAAGTAGCAAAATTGTTCTCGGTTGAATCTATTTTTTCAATTGTTATAAATTTACTCATAAATGATTCGGCATTACTGGTTAAATTGTTCGACCAATCTTTTACTGATGAGCTTACTTGGTTATCTTCGCTTGTTTGATCCGCTGATTGGGTAACTGATTGTAATTCTGTCATATTTTCACCAGTAGCAGATTGTTGCGGCTCTTGAGTTGACTCTGTTTTGCCTTTATCATCCTGCGTATTGTTTCCCACTAACGGCAGATCAGTAATTGACTCAGATAAACTCAGGAGATTTAAAATAATGCCGTCAGTGTCAATAAAGCTGACGTGAGAGAGGGCATTTATATCATTAGTGATCGCTTGTCGGGCAGGCAATAAATTGGAATCGTCAATTTGTGCTAAGCTTTCATCGGCACTTTTTAGCAGTAATCGGGCGGAAGTGTAATCTTGATCATTCCATATCTTTCTACCGGCTAAATGGACTAGGTAGTTAGCTTGAGAAATCAGCCAAACATGATGATCGGTTGTGGACATTGCCGCTAATCGTTCATTGAGATTATGAAAGCTTTGTTCGTATAACTTGGTTGAGTCGTTAACTTGATTAACCAATAATTGTTGCGTTTGTTGTTGTTCGTTGAGTTTACGATCAACACGCTGTTCAAGTGAGGTTATTTTTTGATTCTGAGTATTTTGTGCTGTGGTTAGGGTATTTTGCAAATCATTTAAAATACTCTCTTTGGTGTTTTGTTTATAGTTAGCTAATTGGGCTTTAAGTGCTGAAATCGTTTTTTTCTGTTCTTTTAACTGATCATATCCGTAATAACCCATAGCACCGGCAAGGCAGACAGTTAACGCAATAGCTACTAAAGAGAGTTTTGATACAGGCACTTTAGCTTTATTGCTTTGCGCTGATGCTGAAGTGGTTTGTTCCATTTTAGCGTTGGGTTGCGTATCATCTACAGGATTTTTTTTATTCTCTTTCATAGTCGGTTTCGCTTTGTTGTTAGACATTTTGGGCGGTTGGTTAAATGAAGTTGTACTAATATTGGAAAGTGTTGCATTAGCGCTGTAATGTCTCAATGGCATAACTTACCTCATTTAACATTTTTAGTTTCATTTATGACATTATGGCATAGAGTTAATACTGTTTTAAACAAAATTTGATTATTTGCGCAGTCAATAGGCAAAACTTTTTGCCATTTTAGTTGTTTGGCTCGATGATAAATTCGCTCACTGCTTACAATTAATTGAGCGTGATTTTTATGCGCTGTTT
The DNA here is from genome assembly GCF_026536465.1 of Gilliamella sp. B3172. NCBI lineage: Bacteria > Pseudomonadati > Pseudomonadota > Gammaproteobacteria > Orbales > Orbaceae > Gilliamella > Gilliamella sp. B3172. The sequence continues at coordinate 116,346 of NZ_JAFNOA010000008.1, forward strand.
GGCAATATCTTTCCAGTTGCATCAAATGTTCAATACTGGTAATGACGATAAGTTGTTGGCTGATATCTGTTGCTAAAATAGTTGCCGGGTAGTGAATTACTTGTCGATGATAACATGCTAAACGTATAACGTCCATGTTGTGTTTGCATAGCTGTTGGGCTAATAATTCCCGCCCGCCATTACCACAAAGTATCAATGCTTTGCGACCCGCTAATGGTTGTTTTTCAAGTAAAGCTAAAAGTCCTTCGCTGTTTTCGCAAGTTGGGTAGTGGACAGTTGTTTGGCTTAATTGACGAAATAAAGTCGCCGATCTTTTGCCGACAGCATAATAGTTAATCTGCTTAGGAAAGTTAATCGACACCGCTTGCTGTTTAAGGATATGGCTAACTTGCGGTGATACCACAATTACTATGGCTGAGCTGTCTAATTGCGCAAGTTGAGCCGGTAATTTATCTAAATCTTGACCGGCTGAAATAGCAAAAAAAGGTAGATGTGTTGCCGCTAAATTGGCTTGGTGAAGTTGCCTTGTTAACAACTCGCCTTCAGGTGAAGGTCTGGTGATGTAAATCATCCGCCATTTAATTCCGCTAATATTGCTTTAGCACCTTGCGCTAATAAGTTATCAGCTAATTGGCGTCCTAATGCTTCAGCTTGGCTGGAATGACCGGTAATTTCGGCTTTGATCATTTCGCTGCCGTCTATTCGGCCTACCAGACCACGGAGGGTTAAACTATCATTCTCTAATTGGCTCAAACAGGCAATCGGCACTTGGCAACCACCTTGAAGTGCAAGATTCATGGCTCGTTCTGCCTCAATACAAATTCGGCTATTTTTATCCTCCAGTGGCGCCAGCAGTTCGGATAACGTTTTATCATCGGCTCGGCTCTCAATACCAATTGCTCCTTGCCCAACTGCCGGTAAGATAAGATCGGTATCAATATATTGTTTGATTCGATTTTGCAATCCTAACCGTTTCAACCCGACTGCCGCTAAAATAATGGCATCATACTCTTGATTATCCAATTTAGTTAATCGTGTACCGACATTGCCTCGCAGATCTTTAATTTGTAAATGCGGATATTTCGCCCGCAATTGACATTGGCGACGTAAGCTAGAGGTGCCTACAACTGCGCCATGAGGGAGTTCATCAAGATGTTGATACTGGTTAGAAATCAAAGCATCGCGCATCTCATCACGTTGACAAACAGTCGATAGGGTTAAACCCTGCGGAAATACAGCCGGAATATCTTTGATTGAATGCACGGCAATATCTGCTTGGCCATTCATAATGGCTTGTTCAAGTTGTTTCACAAATAGCCCTTTACCGCCAATTTTTGACAGTGGGCTTTCTAACAATACATCACCTTGAGTGACCATTGGTACCAATTCGACAACCAAAGCGGGGTGAAATGTTTCAAGTTGTTGTTTAACAAAATTGGCTTGCCATAGCGCTAATGGGCTTTTACGGGTTGCAATACGAATTTTCAATTGATTTCCCTATTTTATCGATAATGTTATTGTCATTTCTTACAAATTAGCCTGCTATTTTCTAATTTGATTATTTTTTTATTGGTCATGATGACGCTAGCAGGCGATATTGTTTCCCGCTAGCGCCCGGGAATGGTTATGATAAGTTATCAACAAAATTAACGGCATAACCAATATAGTTAGCCGGTGTTAACTGCTTAAGACGGGCTTTTTCTGCTTCCGGTATATCTAACGATTCGATAAATTGTTGCATGCCTTGCGCATCAACTCGTTTACCTCGAGTGAGCTCTTTTAATTTTTCGTAAGGTTTTTCGATACCATAACGGCGCATAACAGTTTGAATCGGCTCAGCTAATACTTCCCAGTTACGATTGAGTTCTTCAAGCAGAAACTCGTGATTGACTTCAAGCTTATTTAAGCCTTTTAAGGTCGATTGATAAGCAATAATGGCATAGCCAATGCCCACGCCTAAGTTACGTAATACGGTTGAATCGGTCAAATCTCGTTGCCAACGAGAGATCGGTAATTTGCTTCCTAAATGGCTCATTATTGCATTAGCAATACCTAAATTACCTTCTGAGTTTTCAAAATCAATCGGATTCACTTTATGAGGCATGGTAGAAGAGCCAATTTCGCCGGCTACGGTTTTTTGTTTAAAATGGTTGAGTGAGATATAACCCCAAACATCCCGATCGAAGTCAATTAAAATCGTATTAAAGCGAGCAACACAATCAAAAAACTCCGCGATATAATCATGCGGTTCGATTTGGGTGGTGTAAGGATTCCACTTTAATCCTAAAGAGTTGACAAATGATTCACTTAATTGATGCCAATTAACTTGCGGATAAGCAACCATGTGCGCATTGTAGTTACCGGTTGCGCCGTTTATTTTGCCCAGAATATCAACTAATTCAAGTTGTTTTAGTTGGCGTTGCAAACGGTACGCTACATTGGCAAACTCTTTGCCAATTGTTGACGGGGTGGCCGGTTGACCGTGAGTGCGTGATAGTAGGGGTAAATCACGGTAAGCTTTCGCTTGTGCGGTTATGCTATCAATCAGTTTTTTCCAATAGGGGATTAATACTGTTTCTCTGGCTGTTTTTAGCATCAATGCATAAGATAAGTTATTAATATCTTCTGAGGTACAAGCAAAATGGATAAACTCATTAATGGCATGTAGCTCTTCATTGGTCATGACTTTTTCTTTTAAGAAATACTCAACGGCTTTTACATCGTGATTGGTGGTTTTTTCAATTTCTTTAATTCGCTGCGCATCTTGTAAATTGAACTGTTCAACAATTTGATTTAGATGCGTCATGGCTAGTTGACTTAAGGCCGGAACCTCGGCGATATCTGCTTGTGAGGCTAACATTTGTAACCAACGAACTTCGACTTGTACACGGTACTTTAATAATCCGTATTCACTAAAAATGGTGCGTAATTCGGTTGTTTTATCACCATATCGCCCGTCTATCGGTGAAAGGGCAGTAAGTGCAGATAATTCCATCGGTTTAACTCCGTTACGATTTTTAAAATATGATTTATAAAATTTAGATAATTAATCGTTTTGATTAATCTGTTGTAATAATTCCTGAGCCGCAACACAAATTCGTTTTCGACAAAAAAGAATTTGCAGACGACTGCCACCAACTTGATACCATAAAATAGCTGAACGCACGCAGCCTAGCAGTGAAGTTCTTACTTTAGCCTGAACCAGTGAATTTTGTAAAAATTCAGCTTTACCGACTACTTTTATTTTGGTTGATAAAGGGCTGATAATGTCTGAATAGATTCCGGCTAATGAGTAAGACAAATCATCAATATGGCTTTCAATGGTTTCAAAGTTCATATTGTTTTGGTAAAGCCCTGAAATGCGTGTTAAACGCTGATCAATTTTATTTAGCGCTTCACTATTTTTTAATAATTTATTGGTTACACTCAACGAGCCAAATAGATAACGAATAATTTCTACTTGCTCTTTTTGTCCGGACGTCAGAAGTTGTACCAGAGTGTGTAAACCTGTTCGAATGTTTTTTATACCATCATAAACATCATCGGTGGTTAAAGGCGAAGTATTAAATATGCTTTTAATTGATCGTTGATAAAGTTCATTACTACAAATACCTGTATTAGCTAATTGTGGAATTAAAATTGCACTTTGGGTAACCCCGGCTAAAGCCATTGCGATATGATGATACTTGTTATTCACACTAACACTCCTTACTACTGACTATTCTTTGCTCGATAATGCCACCGCCAAGGCAGACTTCTCCTTGATAAAACACCGCTGATTGTCCGGGTGTGACCGCTGCAACTGGTTGATCAAATAACACTTCTATAGTGTCTTCGCCTAATGGGGTGACTTGACAAGCAATATCTTGCTGGCGGTAACGTGTTTTTACGGTGCAACGAAACGGTTGGGTAACCACTTGTCGATCAACCCAATGTAATTGCTGAGCTATCAAGCCGTCGGAAAATAGAGCAGGGTGATTGTGACCTTGCGCAACGATAAGTTCGTTATTTTCGATATCTTTATCGACCACATACCATGGAGTATCATCGGCTTGTTTTAGCCCACCGATACCCAGCCCTTTTCGTTGTCCTAAGGTGTGATACATAAGCCCTTGATGCTTACCAATCACTTCGCCGTCAACGGTGCGAATAACGCCTGATTGAGCCGGTAAATAGCGTGCTAAAAAGTCACTAAATTTTCGCTCACCAATAAAACAGATACCGGTAGAATCTTTTTTTGCTGCTGTTGCTAATCCTAACTGCTTAGCGATTTCTCGCACTTGCGGTTTTTCCAGTTCTCCTACCGGGAATAAACTTTGACGAACTTGATCTTTACTAAGTGTATATAAAAAATAACTTTGATCTTTGTTGTTGTCGATTCCTCGTAACAATTGAACTTGATCACCGTTTTCCCGTTTGCGAACATAGTGCCCGGTTGCAATATAATCGGCGCCAAGATCTTCGGCCGCATATTCCAGAAAGGCTTTAAATTTAATCTCTTTGTTACACAAAATGTCGGGGTTTGGTGTTCGACCCGCTTTATATTCTGATAAAAAATGTTCAAACACATTATCCCAATACTCGGCAGCAAAGTTGATAGTGTGTAATTTTATGTTCAATTTATCGCAAACAGCTTGAGCATCGGCTAAATCAACCGCTGCTGAGCAATATTCTTCCGTGTCGTCTTCTTCCCAGTTTTTCATAAATAATCCAACAACATCATATCCCTGTTGTTGTAATAGATATGCTGAGACCGATGAATCGACGCCACCAGACATGCCGACCACGACTTTTTTTCGAGAATTTATATTAGACATAATAACAAAATTAATAGGCAAAAAATTTTGCTAAATTTTATCATAATTACGGTAAAAAGTATAAAGTTATGCTGGTAGTGGTTTATCCAGTGTCAAATTTTTATACTCAAACCTTTGATAAATCAGCGCAATCTTAGCCAAATTTCAATCGTTAGAGTTCGCATAAAAAAACGAAAATCAGTCAAACCAACAATTGCCATGTATTTTATCAATCAAATTGTTGGTTTGTGTTAATGCGTTTTGTACTAAATTAAATCTTTTAACAAGTACACGACATGACCAACAATTTCATACTCTTTCGATTTATATTTATTACCAACAATCGTTGGATATTTAGGATTATCATGTATAAATACTAAATTCGAACCATGATTTTGAATTCGTTTGATACTAATCTGATCTTCATACTGTATCGCATAAAGATAACCGTCAATTGGTTTACAGTTTGCTTGATTAACAATCAAAATATCATGATTAGATATCGTTGGCTCCATACTATCGCCTTTCGCCCAAACGGCGGTAAGGTCTTCTATATTACATCCTTGTCGCTTAATTAAGCTTATATCAAATGGGATTGATTCGATATGTGAGAAAGCGCTACTACTTTCATTTAAGTGGTGCAGAGGTATATGAACTGAGTTACGACCTTTACTTTCTGGCACTAAGCGACATTCGCCTTTACCGGTGGCTAACCATTCTATAGGAACATCACATTTCACAGCAATGATTGCTAATCGATTTAAAGAGGGATATGTTTTTCCGCATAAATAATCTCTTATTACTGCTTCTGACATGCCGACTTTTTTAGCGAAAGCGTTGCCGGATAAACCTTCTAAAACAAGCATTAATCTATTTTTAAAGTTAATTACTCCTGTATTAGTTAGAGCTCGTGTTTTTTCCTGTTCGTCTTGTGTTTTTAATTTGTTTTCCATTGTTTTTCATTCCGTTTTCTGTTGCTTTTTTTATTTTTATTGTTTTAATTCGTTTTTTTATGTGTTATTCTTTGTTGGTAACTTATTAACAATTTGATATTGTAATACCGATAATCTCTACAATAGCAAAAAAATTAACCAATAGAGGATCTCATAATGAGAGAACAAGATCAAGACTGGTCACCATCAAGAGTCGTTGGTGAAATCAAAATTAGAGGTGGAAATTTAAGAGCTTTATCACGTTCAAGTGGTTTACAAGCCGATACATTAAGAAATGCGTTATACCGCCATTGCCCTAAGTATGAACGGATTATTGCGGATTATTTACAAGTGCCAGTTGAGAAAATTTGGCCAACAAGATATGAAAACAAAAGAAAAAAATAATTTTTTTGATTTAAATAAAAAAAGACACAATTTAAGTGTCTTTTTTTTTAAATATCGTTTTATCGATAAAAATTTGCAGATAAAACTTTATTGACTACTTTTTAGCTTGTTCAGCGGCCTTAACAATCACTGCAAAAGCATCGGCTTTTAATGATGCTCCACCAACTAACGCACCGTCGATGTCTGGTTGAGTAAACAGTTCTGCTGCATTTTTATCGTTGACTGAGCCACCATATTGAATAATCACTTGCTCAGCGACTTTGGCATCTTGTTTAGCAATATGATCACGAATGAATTTATGTACAGCTTGTGCTTGCGCAGGAGTGGCTGATTTGCCAGTACCAATTGCCCAAACCGGTTCGTAAGCAATAACTGCACCATTGAACGCTTGAACGCCTAATGCGTTAATCACGGCATCAATTTGACGTGCACAAACTGCTTGAGTTTGACCCGCTTCGTTTTCTGCTTCAGTTTCACCGATACAAAGTACAGGCACTAAACCGGCTTCTTTCAACACGCCAAATTTTTGTGCGATAAATTCGTCTGATTCTTTGTGATAAGTACGACGCTCAGAGTGACCAATAATCACATGCGTAACGCCAACTTCTTTTAACATGGTCGCAGATACTTCACCAGTGTAAGCGCCGGAAAGATGAATACCGACATCTTGCGCACCTAAAATAATATTCGATCCACCTAATTGGTGTTTAACAAAGTCTAAATAGACAACCGGTGGGGCAATTGCAACATCACAATCGACATCAGTCGATAGCTCGTTTCTTAGTCCTTCTACTAAGCTTTTAGCCATTTCGATACTACCATTGAGTTTCCAGTTACCCATAACGAGTGGTTTTCGCATAATTTTCTCCAACTTATATTTTAAAAAGGTGTTGATTTCAGAATGAATTCGTTATAATACTACCTATTATATACCAAATAAATTGAGTTTGAGGAAAAATATGTCATTAGAAATATTGAATCAATTGGAAAGTAAAGTCCAACATACCGTTAATACTATCAATACATTACAACATGAAATTGCGACGTTAAAGCAAGGTAATCAAGAGTTGGAGCAACTGATCAATGATAGTTCTGATGAGATTAAAACCTTACGCGCTGAAAACGAAAAACTTAAGCAAGATCAACAAGTGTGGCAACAACGTATTCAAACTCTGTTAAGTAAAATTGGCGAAATAACACAATAGTTGTTGTGACTTACTCTCGAACGCGACTTATGTCGCGTTTCTTTTATCGATTCATTAAACGTGAAGATCAAATATAATGCGAGATAAACTTGAGTCATTATGGCTGACCGAAACCATTCATTTAATTGAAAGCGAATCCGGGCGATTTGCTGACCAAGATATTAATCGTCAAGTGAGAACGCTACAAACTTCGCCGATTGATCGTATTGTGATGCGTGCAGAAATGTTAGCTAAGCAAAATGGCTTATATACCATTGTAAAACGGCTATTACGTTCGGCTAAAATTTCCTTTTTTTTGTTATTAATTGTTTCGGTTTTTCTAGGCGCATCGCTTGCTTTTAGTGCATTAAGTCAAAATCCTGTCAATCTGTACTGGGCGCTATTTAGTTTGTTGGGTGTGCACTTTATTACTCTGTTTATTTGGCTTTGCTCGTTTTTTTTCCTTTCAAATTTTGGTGGCAGTTTATTAATTCACTGTTGGTTATGGTTAGCCAAAAAGCTTTATCAAAAAAAGACCGTTGAACAGCTTATTCCCGCATTTGTTAAGCTATTTGGTGCTCGCATTCGTTGGCTTATCGGTTTTGTTCTCAACTTGTTTTGGACGGTGATTTTAACCAGTGCTTTATTGCTGCTTTTAGTGCTGTTTTCAACCCAGCATTATAGTTTTGAGTGGAAAACGACCTTATTAAGTTCAAATACCATTATCCATTTAACTCATTATTTAGGCTTCTTACCGTCATTACTCGGATTTGATATTCCAAATGCTGATGTGATTAAAATGAGTGAACACGCTTTAAGTGCCGGTGAAATTCGTTCCGCATGGGCTGTTTGGCTGTTAGGGGTATTTATTGTTTATGGGTTAGCTGTTCGCTTTTTGTGTATGGTTTTTTGTGGTATTAACTGGCTAATAAGTCGCCGTAAAATTGAGCTCGATATGGATGATCCCGATTACCAAATCCTTGCCAATCAACTGCAACCTTTAGATACCCAGATTGAGGATGAAGACCAAAAAGGGCATAGTCAATGGCGCTTGGCAAGTAAGCAAATAGAACAAGGCAATGGTGCATTTTTAGTTGCAGTAGATATTCAAGACAATTGGCATCCGCCGGAAAATGTACACTTTTCAGGTTTTCTTAATACCCGTGATAGTCGCACGCAAATGTTAGATTACCTTCAGTTATCACCGGCTAAAAAATTGTTAATAGCCATTGATACTGACCGATCGCCCGATAGAGGTTTATTAAACTTTATTAATCAATTGATGAATAAGTCACAGCAGTGTCGAATTTGGTTTATTAATCAAGGTAAGCAGTATCATAATTGGCAGTCACTTTCTTTGATGCAGGCGGATCCTGTCTGGTTAACTGAGGATTGATAATATGCTGACAACTTTAAAATTAGCCGTGGTGGGGCATGCAAACGTTGGCAAAACGTCACTATTACGGGCATTAAGTCGCAACAGTCATTTTGGCGATGTTTCCGATAAACCCGGTACAACCCGACATGTAGAATCAATTAAATTACCTTTAGCGCACGATCAATCTATTATTTTTTATGATACACCCGGTTTAGAAGATAGTTTGGCACTTTATGAATATATTAATCAGATAGTGCCGGCTAATGCTAAGCTTGACGGCGTCGACAAATTAACGTTTTTTTTACAAAGCCCGGAGGCAGAAAATCTCTTTAATCAAGAAGCTAAAGTGATTCGACAAGTGTTAAATAGCGATGCGGCGATTTACGTGATAGACGTGCGTGAGCCTATATTAGACAAGTATCATGACGAGCTGGCAATTTTAGCCAATAGCGATAAACCTATTTTAGCAGTGCTTAACTTTACTGCCGAAGAAAAACAAAATGAAAAGGATTGGAAAAGATTGCTCTCTCGAATAGGGATTCATGCTATCATACGCTTTGATGCTATTTTCCCACCACTCGATGGTGAGGAGCGTTTATACCAAAGTTTAGCACTTTTGGTTGAACCAGCAAAAGAGATTTTAAACCATTGGTTAGCTAAGATTGCTCAAATGCGTCAATCTCGTAATCAAACCGCTAATCGGATTATTGCTGAAGCCTTAGTTGATGTGACAGCTTTTTATGAAATGGCTAAAGTTGATGATAAACAAGCCATTACCGATATGCAAAATAAGGTTAGACAACGAGAGCAAACAGCAATCAACCAATTGTTAAAGCTGTATCAATTCGATTCATCGCAAGAGAGTGAAGAGAATTTACCTTTAATCAAAGGTCGTTACAAAGCCGATCTTTTTAATGTTGATGCTTTAAAAACTGTCGGTATGCATTTGACTAAAGGTTTTGTATCAGGTGCTACTATCGGCGCCAGTATTGATTTGGCAACAGGTGGTATTACCTTTGGCTCTGCTGCTTTAATTGGCGGGGCGGTTGGTAGTTTGATGCAAACAGCTAAACATTATGGTGCCAGAATGCGCTATCAGCTTTCTGGATATAGTAAATTAAGCGTCGATGATGTGATTATTTGTTTTCTTTCTTTACGTCTTATACGACTGAAAGAAAGCCTAAATCATCGAAGCCATGCGAATTTATCGCCGATTATGTTGTCTAAATTAGACCAGAGCGAATGGGAAAAAGGACAGTTACCTAAATCTCTTAAGGTAGCAAGACGATATTCACAGTGGTCGACTTTAAACAAGGGAACAAAAAGAAATGATAAGAAGAGACAATCAACAATTAGGAGTGTTGCCGAGCAGCTCTTTTAATTTGAATAAGCGTTTTTTAATCACTGCATTACTTTTTTGCCTTTTTACTTTATTTGGTTGTAGCACTAGTCAAGGGCAAGTGTCGACAAAAAACTCTAAATCTGATCCACAAATGTTGGCTAAAATTGAGTCACACTACAAAAAGTGGAAAAAAACACCTTACCGCTATGGGGGAACAACGTTAGCAGGGAGTGATTGTTCCGGTTTAGTGATGAATTTTTTCAAAAACCGACTTTCTAAAAACTTACCAAGAAGTGCGGCGGAGCAGGCTAAATTGGGCTATAAAGTTACCCAACCAAAAGCAGGGGATTTAGTATTTTTTAAAACAGGACGAAGCCGTAGTGGTTTACATGTCGGTATCTATTATGACAATGGTAAATTCTTACATGCTTCAACTTCCAAAGGGGTTATCTACTCAAATCTGAATGAAGATTATTGGAAAAAACACTATTGGATGACTCGCCGAATAACCGATAAATAAATATTATTTATTTTCGCAAGATTTGTTAAAAGCGCTTTAATTGCTATCAGTTAAAGCGCTTTTTTCTATTCTAACCTAACCATTTGTCAATCAAACCTTCTTAATCATATCTTATCGTTTATCTATTCTGATTTTTTAACCATACTTATTGTTTACCAATAGTTATATTTTGATCATAGTTATCGTTCATCTATATCATCCGAATTGTAGAGCATAGTAACGGCGGTTTTTGCAATCCTATTAGCGTTATAAAACGAAAAGAATAAGCCCTGTACTTACTTTGTTAATTGATAAGTACAGGGCTTATAGATTGTTATTCAGATGTTATCTCATGCTAGCTATCAGCTGGCGTTTCGATATCTGAATAAGTTGCTAACATTTGTAGGAATTTATATTTAGACTCTACCATTTTGGTCGAGCGTTCATGTAAAGTATCAGCAACTTGCGGCTCTAATGTTTCTAAACGACGGAAGCGTTGCTCTTTCAGCAAGATGTTGGTTAATGCTTCACTGTTTGGCGTTTTAGAATCCAACACCAGTCCCGGTTTACCCTCTGCCATGCGGCGAGGATCGTATCGGTAGAGTGTCCAGAAGCCCGATTTGACGAGATCTTTCATTTGTTCGTGTGATTTAGACAGATCATAGCCGTGCTCTTCACAAGGGCTGTAAGCGATAACCAGTGAAGGTCCATTATAAGCTTCGGCTTCTTGTAAGGCTTTTAGTGTTTGGTTGAGTTGTGAACCTAATGCAACTTGTGCCACATACACATGACCATACATCATCACGCTAACACCTAAATCTTTACGCGCTTTATGCTTACCTAAATCAGCAAATTTAGATACCGCTCCCATTGGCGTTGCTTTGGATTGTTGACCACCGGTATTAGAGTAACATTGTGTATCTAACACTAAGATATTCACATTTTCAGTTAAGCTCATCACATGGTCAAGCCCACCAAATCCGATATCATATGCCCAACCGTCGCCACCAATTGCCCAGACTGATTTGTCGATTAAATAATCGGCGTTTTGTATCAGCTCTTTTGCTTCATTGGATTCGATATGGGCAAGTTGTTCTCGTAATATCTTAACTTGCTGACGTTTTTCGTCAATTGAGGTTTCGGCTGATTGTAGCGCTAAGACAATTTCAGGTGATATTTCGCCAGCGACATGTTCTAACAAACGCAAACTGCGTTTTTTGTGTTGATCGTAGCTAATACGATAGCCTAAAGCAAATTCAGCGTTATCTTCAAACAATGAGTTTGCCCAAGCCGGACCTCGTCCATTACGATCGGTGGTATACGGGGAAGCCGGTAAGTTACCGCCGTAGATAGATGAACAACCCGTTGCATTAGCGATTGCCAGATGATCACCGTACAGCTGAGTTAATAGTTTAATGTAAGGCGTCTCACCACAGCCAGCACAAGCGCCGGAATATTCAAATAGTGGCGTAAGCAGTTGCGAAGTTCGAATATCGATCCGTTCGAGTGTTTTAATTTCACGATCAGGTAACGCGGTAAAGTAATTATAGTTAGTACGCTGGGTTTGTAGGTTATCGATTCGTGATTGCATGTTAATTGCTTTTATCTCGAAGTTATTTCTGTCTCTTGCCGGGCAAACCTCAACACATAAGTTACAGCCTGTGCAGTCTTCCGGAGCGACTTGCAATACATAGCGTTGTCCTTTCATATCTCTTGCTTTAACTTCAAGTGACTGTAAGGTGTCAGGTGCATTTAACATCTCATCGGGTTGAACAACTTTGGCACGGATTGCCGCATGCGGACAGGCAACAGCACAATGGTTACATTGGGTACAAAGTTCCGGTTGCCAAATTGGGATTGCTTCGGCAATATTGCGTTTTTCCCATTTTGTTGTGCCAACCGGCCAAGTGCCGTCAGGCGGAAATGCCGATACCGGTAAAGTGTCCCCTAAGCCAGCTAACATTGCTGCTGTGACCGTTTTAACAAAATCAGGTGCATTATCCGGTACGACCGGTGGCATTGATTGACTGCTTTGATCGACACAACTTAATGGAATTTGTTCAAGCGAAGCAATGGCTAAATCAAGCGCTTTCCAGTTGTTTTCGACTAAATCTTGTCCTTTGCTACTGTAGCTTTTTGCTATCACCTCTTTTAATTGAGCAATGCTAAAATCATTTTTGAAGATTTCAGACAGGTGAAAGAAGGCCGCTTGCATTACAGTATTAATTCTGGCACCTAAGTTGCATTCGCGAGCAATTTTTGCCGCATTAACGATATAAAAGTGTGCCCGTTTTTTAATTAATTGTACTTGTACCTCTTTGGGTAAGCGGTGCCAAACTTCCTCTTTACTGTAAGGGGTGTTAAGTAAGAAGATACCGTCATCTTTTAATTTATCAACGATCTGATATTTGTCGATAAACTGATCTTGATGACAGCCAATAAAGTGAGCACTGGTGATTAAGTAAGGCGAATCAATCGGTTCTAAACTGACTCGCAAATGCGAGGTTGTTAATCCGCCAGCCTTTTTAGAGTCATATACAAAGTAACCTTGAACATAAAACGGTGAACTATCGCCAATAATTTTAATATTATTTTTGGTAGCCGAAACCGTGCCGTCACTACCGAGTCCATAAAATAGCGCTTCAAGTGCCGATTTTTGGGCAATGGATTCTGTCGGTAATGGTAAAGATAAGCCGGTGATATCATCATAAATACCCACGGTAAAACGTGGTTTTGGGTTGTCCGATACTAGTTCAGCAAAAATAGACAATACACAACGTGGATCAAACTCTTTTGAGGATAAACCATAACGTCCGCCGATAATTTTCGGTAGTGTTTGCCGTTCTCCTTGAGAAAAACTTTCAGCAAAGGTCGTCATAATATCTAAATAGAGTGGTTCGGCTTGTGCTCCCGGCTCTTTGGTGCGATCTAATACCGCAATTTTTTGTACCGTTTCGGGGATAACTGCCAGTAGATGTTTAGCTGAAAAAGGGCGGAACAATCTAACAATCACAACCCCAACTTTTTCGTTATTTTGCAACAGATGATCGACTACTTCTTTTGTGGTGCTGGCACCGGAGCCCATAATCACGATAATACGTTCAGCATCGTTTGCGCCGTAGTATTCAAAAGGTTGATACTTGCGGCCGGTTTGTTTTGCAAAAGCCTGCATCGCATCAACAACATGTTGATAAGTTTGATGATAATAAGGATTAACCGCCTCTCGACATTGAAAGAAGGTATCGGGATTAGCCGATGTGCCTCGGGTAATCGGTTTATCAGGCGTTAAGGCACGAGCACGAAATGCGTCAATGGCATCAGTTGGTAATAATTGGCGGATATCATCATCGCTAATAGGGTGAATTTTATTCACTTCATGAGAAGTTCGAAAGCCGTCAAAAAAGTGTACAAACGGTACACGACTGTTTAAGGTGGCAATTTGTGAAATTAACGCCATATCCTGCGCTTCTTGAACAGAGCTTGAGCAGAGCATAGCAAAACCAGTTTGTCGCATTGCCATGACATCGGAGTGATCACCAAATATTGATAAAGCATGCGTGGCAATGCTACGTGCTGCCACATGCAGCACAAATGGTGTGAGTTCCCCGGCTATTTTGTATAGCGAAGGAATCATTAATAATAAACCTTGTGATGAGGTGAAAGATGTCGATAATGCACCGGTCATTAACGCACCGTGCACGGTCGAAATTGCGCCCGCTTCAGATTGCATTTCAACCACTTTAGGGATATCACCAAATACGTTTGGTTTATCAAATTCTGCCCATGTGCTAGCTTGCTCAGCCATAGATGAGCTAGGGGTTATTGGATAAATGGCAATGACTTCGTTTGCCCGATAAGCGACGGATGATACCGCACTATTAGCATCTGATATGATCATTAAAAAACCTTGTGTTTTATAGTGTTACGACATTACTTAGTTATTATAATTTTTCGCTATTGTACCAGAAAGTAAGATAGCTTTTAGTTATTTTTATGTTAAATTTTTTGGATAACTTGTTGAATTTGCCTATTACAAAAAGCGTATGAGTTAGGATCAGGAAGCAAATGGCTATTACTAAAAAGATTGCTTGTTTGTTGAGTATTTTGCTTGTTATCGCTGCTGATTTATTGGCGTTGTATAATTAATAAGCCAACTGTTTTTGACACTTGTTAATGACATGGTTCAATATTACTCAATCTTTGAGAGATTGAATAATATTGAATGAATAAAACTACTTGATAACAACTCGTTGGCTATCGGATGATTGGATAATCTCGCCTATCACCCACGCTTTTTCGCCGTGGCTGCTGAGTATATTAATTGCTTTTTCAGCAAGCTGTTTCGGTAAAGCGATGATTAAACCAACGCCACAATTAAAGGTACGATACATTTCGTGGCGCTCAACATTACCGGTTTTTTGAAGCCAATTAAATACGCTTGGCCATTGCCAACTACTTTCATCGATGACTGCTTGGGTGTTATCCGGTAATACTCGTGGGATGTTTTCCCAAAAACCACCACCGGTAATATGGGCAATGGCGTGGACATCGATTTGTGCGATTAAATCCAACACCGATTTTACATAGATTTTAGTTGGGGCTAATAGATGATCGGCAAGCGGCTTGCCGTCGAGTTGTTCAGTCGCCGGATTGACACCACTGACTTGTAGAATTTTACGAATCAAAGAGTAGCCATTAGAGTGGGCGCCCGAAGAGGCGAGGGCGATGAGAGCATCACCGTGTTGTACTTTGCTTCCGTCAATCATTTCGGCTTTTTCAACGACGCCGACACAAAAACCGGCTAAATCATAATCATTGCCATGATACATACCGGGCATTTCAGCCGTTTCACCACCAACTAGCGCACAGCCCGACTGTTTACAGCCTTCGGCTATACCTGTTACAACCGTTGTTGCCACATCGACATTAAGTTTACCTGTTGCATAATAGTCTAAGAAGAATAGCGGCTCAGCGCCTTGAACAATCAAATCATTAACACACATTGCCACCAAATCGATACCAATTGATTCATGACGGTTTAAATCCATTGCAAGACGTAATTTGGTGCCGACGCCGTCAGTACCGGACACTAAAATCGGCTCTTTATATTTTTGTGGAATGGCGCAAAGAGCGCCAAAACCACCCAGACCGCCCATAACTTCAGGCCGTTTGGTCTCTTTTACGACAGATTTAATGCGATTAACCAATTCATTACCGGCATCGATATCGACGCCGGCATCTTTATAACTTAAAGTATTGTTGTTTGACACGGGGAGCAATCCTTACAATAGAAAAATTGGTCATTATTTTAGCAAGGAAGATATTGATTAGCGAACAAATATTTGTAAAATAACTTTTTAATTCTTAGGATTAATTGTTGTCAAACCAACTTTCTAAAATAATGATTGCCGAAGTGGCATCGACTCGACCTTTCTCCAGCGCTCTATATCCACCGGAAGCAAAAATATGCGATTTGGCTTCGACTGTTGATAATCGTTCATCTTGCAAATGAACTTGATAACCAAACATGCCATGTAGTCGGTTAGCAAATTTACGAGCACGGGCAGTTAAGGGTTGTTCTGTTCCGTCCATGTTAAGCGGTAGCCCGACAACTAAATAATCGGGTTTCCACTCATTTAATAATTTTTCGATAGCTTGCCAATTGGGGATACCGTCCCGTGCTTTAAAAGCACAAAGAGGACTGGCTGTTTTAGTCACATCTTGACCAATAGCGGCGCCAATGCTCGCCGTTCCGAAATCAAATGCAATAATGGTTGCCATTGGTTAAGCATTTCCCATTAGGTGTGAAATCGTATTAATATTAACACCTAATGATTCTGCCGCTTTTTGCCAGCGATCGTCGATCGCTACTTCAAAAATAATTTGCGGATCAGCTTTGGTGACCAGCCAATCATTACAGGCGACTTCATCTTCCAGTTGTAAAGAGCGCCAACTTGAATAACCCAATGTTAGCAGGAGATCTTTAGGTTGTTCAGGCGAGCCAATCGATTTTAGTGCATCAAGCGAGGTGGTGATCATCACATCATCAGAAATTTGAATACTTGATGCAAACCCTTTTTGTGGGGTATGCAAAATAAATCCTTGCTCTTCTGCAAGTGGTCCGCCGCAAAAAACCGGATGCTCTAACTCAGCACAATTTTTGCTTGCGGTGATTTCTAAACGTGACAAGACTGTTTCAACGTTCAGATCTAAAATAGGTTTGTTAATAATAATACCCATGGCACCATCACGGTTATGCTCACAGATATAGACAACTGAACGACTGAAAAACGAGTCTTCAATCGTTGGCATGGCGATAATAAAATGATTTTTTAAGTTCATATGCTCACATTTTTTTTAGTTTATAAGGCGCATTGACCAATTTTAACTTTGTGCTCAACCACACAGCGCATTAATAATTCAGCTTCTTGGGTTTCTTCATTGAGAGATTTTGAAACAATTTCAAAATTTTGCGCTAGATAAAAATCAATAGCGGCTGTGTTTTTTTCATAGACGTGAACCAGTAATTCATTAAAACGTTGCTTTGCTTTATTCACTAGCGCTTTTCCTGTGCCTTGTCGTTGATAAGCCTGCTCAACAAATAGGCCAGAAATATAGTTTTCGGTAAGCCCAATAAATCCTTTTACACCATTAAGGTCTTGCACATAGACCGTTGACATCGGGATGAGCATTTTAACTAATTGGAAATTTTGTTTAAAAAATTCAGGATCGATAAAATCATGTGCTTGTAGATTTCCTTCAAGCCATATTGACATTACTTTATCTAAATCGGTACTTTGGAATTCTCTTATCATTTTTTAACTCTTTTTATTTAAACGGTGTTCGATTGCATCCATTAACATTCCGGTAATTGAAAGACCGGGATTTGCCGCTTCAATTTCGCGAACACAAGTTGGGCTGGTGACATTGATTTCAGTTAATTTATCACCAATAATATCAAGCCCTACAAATAGTAGGCCTTTTTGTTTTAATGTTGGCGCAACACTGCGGGCAATATGCCAATCGCTCTCACTTAATGCTCTAACTTCGCCATGTCCACCAGCGGCAAGATTACCCCGGGTTTCGCCTTTTTGTGGAATGCGAGCCAAACAATAAGGCACCGGTTCACCGTCAACAACTAATACACGTTTATCACCGTCTTTTATTGCGGGTATAAAGTTTTGTGCCATACAGTAACGGCTGTTGTGTTCAGTTAAGGTTTCAATGATCACCGACACATTAGGATCATCTTGTTTAATACGAAAAATGGAAGATCCCCCCATACCGTCGAGCGGTTTTAGGATGATATCGCCATGCTGTTGGTGGAATTCCTTGATCTGTTTGGTTTGACGAGTCACCAGCGTTTCCGGTGTAAATTGAGCAAACCAAGCTGTAAAGAGCTTTTCATTGCAATCACGTAAACTTTGTGGCTTATTGACCACCAGTACGCCTTTGTCTTCTGCTCGTTCTAAAATATAGGTTGCATAGATAAACTCAGTATCAAAAGGTGGATCTTTTCGCATTAAAATAACATCAAGTTCACTAAGTGCGATTGTTTGTTCATCACTGGTATCAAACCAATGTTCGTCATTATTGTAGACAGTTAATTTGCGTGTTGTTGCACAAGCTTCACCATTGCGTAAAAAAAGATCATTCATCTCCATATAAAAAATTTGGTAATCTCGTTTTTGTGCCTCAAGTAACATGGCAAAACTGGTATCTTTTTTAATTTTGATATGACTAATACGATCCATAACAATACCAAGCTTAATCATGGTCTCTCCTTACTGATTTTTTTGTTTTTTACTGAAATTATGGTGGTGACTTGTACTATCTTGTTCTTGCGTTTAGATTTGACTGAAACATTAGGATAGATAGTGGTTTATCACTATTTATAAAGTGTGATATCCACTATCATACCTGTTACAGATTAAGATGCAAATATTAAACATCTATTATCTTGTCTATTTAGCTTAAATTACCCTAAATCACCAAAACGGACTTGTAAGGCGGTAATTGCGGTAAGGGCGGCGGTTTCGGTACGTAATACACGAGGTCCGAGTAAGATATCGGTGAATTGATGTTGATGAGTCATGTCAATTTCTTCATCTGAAAGCCCGCCTTCAGGCCCAATGAGTAAGTTAATGGTTTTATTATCGCACGGTAATTGGTTTATTGTTTGCTGAGCTTTAGGATGAAGGTTGAGTTTTAAGCCTTCGGTTAAACTTCCGCACCAATGGGATAATTTCATAACTGGTTTGATTTCCGGGATGATGTTTCGCCCGCACTGTTCACAGGCTGAGATAACAATTTTTTGCCATTGCTGAACTTTTTTTTCAAGTCTGTCTTGATCGAGCTTTACGCCACATCGTTCTGAAAGTAGCGGGGTAATGGTGTTAACCCCAAGTTCAACCGATTTTTGGATAGTAAATTCCATTTTCTCACCACGGGATATGACTTGCCCGAGATGAATATTTAATGGCGATTCTCGATTATCCAACACGGTGCTGGCCGTTTTGACCGTCACGGTTTTTTTGGTGATTTCGCTAATCGTTGCCGGGGTTATCTGATTAGAGCCGTCAAACAAGATAATATTTTCACCGACTTTCATTCTTAGAACACGGATCAAGTGATTAAAGGCATTATCATCAAGGGTAATAGAGCTGTTTTGAACAATGGTATAGGGCTGAAAAATTCGAGTCATAGTTGTGAATAATTTGCTTAATTTAAAATAAATTATAGCGTAATTTAATAAGATTCGGTAATCTCTATTCAATACTAATTAGTCAGTGGAATAAGTATGAATACAAATTGTAAAGATCGAGTGTTAATTGAAGAATTAACGCTATTTACCACTATCGGTGTTTATCAATGGGAGAAGACCATTAAACAAAAGTTAATTCTCGACCTTGAAATGGCTTGGGACAATCAGCCGGCAGGCAAAACTGATGATGTGTCACTGTGTTTGGACTATTTTGCGGTTAGCCAAACAATTACCACCTTTATTCAGTCAAACCAATTTGAGCTAATCGAGTGTGTTGCTGAGCGTATTGCGGAACTGGTGATAGAAAAATTTGGTGTGAATTGGTTAAAAATTAAAGTTTCAAAACCCGATGCCGTTGCAAATGCGGGTAATGTAGCTGTTGTGATCGAGCGCACAGCCAATTGATTGACTAATTAAGAGCAAAATAATCTGATCATGAACAAAAAAACACCGTCGATTGCCAATCATCATAAGGGCAAGGGCTTTGAAAATCAGGAACCGTTTAAAATTAAATTAGTCGATACGTGGCGTTGGCGTCGTCAGCGCAAGGTGTTACCGCCTAAAGGGGGATATCAAGTATTTAATCAAACTTGGTGTGAACCGATTGATGTGACGTTAACGGATGATCGAGTTTGGTGGATAGGTCACTCAACTACCCTAATTCAACTTGACGGTAAAAGGATTTTAACCGATCCGGTGTTTTCAAAACGCGTCTCTCCCTCCCAGTTTATCGGCCCTAAGCGCCGTACCTTGCCGGCAATCACGGCGGATCAATTGCCAACTATCGATGTAATCGTCATTTCGCATAATCATTATGACCATATGGATTATCATAGCATTCGCCAGCTGTTGGCTCGTTTTCCGAATGTTGTGATGTTAGTTCCTTTAGGTTTAAAAAAGAAATTATCTAAGTGGGGCGCAAAGCAAGTCATCGAATTAGATTGGTGGCAGTCGGTAAACGTGACAGGGTTAACGTTTACGGCAACGCCTGCCAAACATTGGAGTAATCGTGGGCTTTTTGATGTGAACAAAGCATTATGGTGTGGCTGGATGATTCAATCAAATGTGGATGATAAACAACAATGTAAAACTGTCTATTTTATGGGGGATACCGGCTATAGTCCGATTTTAAAACAGATCGGCGAGCATTTTGCACACATCGATTTAGCATTAATCCCGATAGGGGCTTATGCGCCACGTTGGTTTATGCAATCTCAACATATCGATCCCAATCAGGCGATTTTATTGTTTGATCAGCTTCACTGTCAGACCGCAGTAGCTATTCATTGGGGAGCATTTGAATTGGCTGATGAACCGTTAGATGAACCGCCAGCGTTATTAAATGAGTTAAAAGGTGATCGTGCGTTTTATCTTTTAAAAATAGGTGGTAGTCATACTATCAATCGCTTAGGTTATGGATTAAAATAGTTTATCTGTTTACAGCAAATAGACGTTATCTAACCACATTTTTAACAAAGGAGAAAAGGATGAAATCAGCATTACTTGCGTTATCTTGTATCGCTTTGAGTGTCGTTTTAGTTGGTTGTGGTGGTAAAAACGATCAGGGTAAAAAATATCATTGGTCTAAAGCTCATGGCGTTTTGGAAGATTGCCGTGGTGTAATGAATAAATCACAACAGTGCGAAAGCAACTCAAATAATCAGCAATACTTGTTTCAAATAGACAGGTATTAGTATGAGTGCTTGGTTGATATATGCATTGCTTTCGGCAATTTCGGCTGCTTTTGTTGCAATTTTAGGTAAGATAGGCTTACAGCACCTTGATGCAAACACGGCCACTGCAATACGTGCGATTGTGATGGCTGTTTTTTTGGTTGGCGTGGTTATTGTTCAAGGTAAGATAAATCTCATTAATACCTTTTTTAACGATAAAAAAGCATTACTGATTATTGCGTTAAGTGGGATTGCCGGGGCGTTATCCTGGTTGTTCTATTTTATGGCAATCAAAGAAGGTAAAGTTTCACAAGTTGCCCCGATTGATAAACTCAGTGTCGTTTTTGCCGTTGTTTTTGCGGTGATCTTATTTGGCGAAAAGATTTCATTTCTCGCCGGTATCGGCGTTGCTATGATAGCCGCAGGCGCTATTTTAGTGGCACTATTTTAATAGTGCATCAAACAGTGCCACTGTTACCCACTCACCTTGACTGACATTGCCACGCTGCTGTTCAAGTAAAATAAAACAGTTTGCTTGGTTAAATGATTGGGTCAAGTGTGAACCTTGTTGCCCGGTTGAACTTACTTCTAACTCTCCGCTTGAATTGATTTGCAATATGCCACGTTGAAAATCTAATCGACCCACACTTTTTTTAAGATTAGTTGCCGTTTTAACTTTAAAAGTAAGATCATTATTTGTAATTTTTTGGCCACAAAGCGCAAAAATAAGCGGTCTGACTAATTGGTAAAAGGTGACCAGTGTCGAGACCGGATTTCCCGGCAGGCCACAGAAAAGGGCTTTATTAATGTTTCCGAAAGCAAAAGGTTTACCGGGTTTGATTGCCAGTTTCCAAAAATCTACCTGTCCCAGCGCTTCAAGGGCCTGTTTAGTATAATCCGCATCACCCACCGAAACCCCACCACTGGTGATAATTAAATCAGCTTGCTGTGCTGCGCAATCAAGCGCTTGTTTGATTTTGATTGGATCATCGGCAATGATGCCTAAATCGATAATCTCGCAATGTAATTTGCCTAGCAGTAACTTTAGAGTGAAACGGTTACTATCATAAATTGCGCTATGACTGGCTAACGGCTGACCCATTGCAGTAAGCTCATTACCTGTTGAAAACAGTGCAACTTTTAATTTTCTATAAACGATAATTTCACTTAAGCCTAAGGTGGCAAGTGTCGAGAGGGTTGGAATGGTTAATCGTGTACCTTTATCAACAATAATGCTACCTTGTTTAACATCTTCACCGACAAGGCGAATATTATCACCGGATTTTATATCATTTAAAAATCTGATGCCTGTTGTGGATTTTTCAGTATGTTCTTGCATGACAACCGCATCGGCCTGAGCTGGTAACGGTGCGCCAGTCATAATTCGTAAACATGTTCCTTCTGGCCACTGTAAATTGGCGATATCATCACCGGCAAAAATTGTGCCCGCTAAAGGTAGTGTTGTGGACTGAGTTATATCTGATAATCTGACAGCATAACCATCCATTGCAGAATTATTGAAGCTTGGTACGTTCATTGGCGAAACAATTGGCTCAGCCGTAATTCGATCCAGGGCGCTTTCTAAACTCACTTTCTCGCAACTAAGTGGCGAAGTCATAGCAGCGGTTTGAAGAATGGTTTTTGTGGCTTGTTCAAAAGTCAGTAACATTGATGTCCTACCTTAATTAAATTGTCCTTAGGTGATTTTTGTCAAGAAGTTTCAGAAAATTACTACGTTTCAGTATAAAAGAGAGGATAAAGAACTTGGAAACTTAGGTTTAATCGCTTGAAGTTTGCGCCACCTTAAAGCGGCGCAATTTAATTGCTAAACGTTAAATAAAAAGTTCATTATATCGCCGTCTTGTACGACATAGTCTTTGCCTTCTGAACGCATTTTACCGGCCTCTTTTGCGCCTTGTTCACCACCATATTTAATAAAATCATCAAAAGCGATAGTTTGCGCCCGAATAAAACCTTTCTCAAAATCAGTATGAATTTTACCGGCTGCTTGTGGCGCAGTATCACCAACTGAAATTGTCCATGCTCTGACTTCTTTTACGCCAGCTGTAAAATAGGTTTGTAAATTCAATAGGCTATAGCCTGCACGAATTACCCGATTTAATCCCGGTTCGGTTAAGCCTAAATCTTGCATAAACTCATCACGGTCAGCATCGTCAAGCTCTGCTAGCTCAGCTTCAATTGCGGCACAAACTGGCACAACAACCGATTTTTCTTCAGCTGCAATCGCTTTCACTTTTTCTAAAAACGGATTATTTTCAAAACCGTCTTCGTTTACATTGGCAATGTACATGGTTGGTTTTAAGGTTAAAAAGCTTAGGTATTTAATGGCATCAAGCTCTTCTTTACTTAAATCAAGTAGCAAGAGTTTTTTACCTTGCTCTAAATGGGGTAAACATTTCTCTAAAATTTCTAACTCAAATTTGGCATCTTTATCGCCACCTTTTGCCCGTTTTTGTAGACGAGTGATCGCTCGTTCACACGCTTCAAGATCGGATAGCGCAAGTTCAGTATTGATAATTTCAATATCTTCAGCCGGATCAATTTTGCCCGCTACATGGACAATATTTTCATTTTCAAAGCAACGAACTACATGCCCAATGGCTTCGGTTTCACGAATATTGGCTAGGAATTGATTACCTAAGCCTTCGCCTTTTGATGCGCCTTTTACTAAACCTGCAATATCGACAAATTCCATAGTGGTTGGCAATGTGCGCTGTGGTTTGACAATTTCAGCAAGCTGATCTAAACGCGGATCCGGCATTGGCACAACACCTGTATTTGGCTCAATTGTACAAAACGGAAAGTTAGCCGCCTCGATACCTGCTTTGGTTAGTGCATTAAAAAGAGTTGATTTACCAACATTTGGTAATCCGACAATCCCACATTTAAATCCCATACTGTATGTTACCTTTTATCATTAAATATCTTAAAAAATTAAGGGCTAATTATATACTAAATCACGCTAAATGTGCCAATGTTCTTGTTTATGATGAAATCTAATTAAAAATCAATCGTTAAGCTATTTGGTAGGTAGGCTTAATTTGTCTTTTCAAAGGTTAAACCAAGCTGATAAAGTTGATTTTTTTTCAGTCCATAAATTTCAGCCGTTAATGCTGCTGCTTGTTTTAATGGTAAGGATTTAAGTAATAATTTAAGGGTGCTAATAGCTTTGGCATCGATTTCATTATCGGTTTTAGCTTTTCCTTCCACAATTAAAACAAATTCCCCTTTCTGACGTGCTGTATCCGTTTGCAGCCATTGAATCAACTCACTTACTGGATAGCTCACAATAGTTTCCCATGTTTTGGTTAACTCTTTTGCCAACACCACTTGTCTATCTGCACCAAAGATAGTTTGCATATCTTGCAATGTATCGATTAATCGATGTGTCGATTCATAAAAAATCATGGTATGTGGTTGGTCAATGAGACTGGTTAAGTAATCTTGCCGGGCTTTTGCTTTTGCGGGTAAAAAACCTTCATAGCTAAATTTGTCTGAAGGTAATCCTGCTACGCACAGCGCAGCAATAGCAGCGCAAGCACCGGGTATTGGTACAACTTTGATATCATTTTCACGGCACGCTTTCACTAAGTGATAGCCCGGGTCGTTGATTAATGGTGTGCCGGCATCAGATATCAGTGCTATAGACAAGCCGGATTTTAGCTTATCTATCAATTGTTGTGCTCTGTCTTGTTCATTATGGTCATGGAGCGCAAACAGTTTAGCTTTAATGCCAAAATGTTGTAAAAGCAAACCACTATGGCGGGTATCTTCAGCAGCGATAAGATCAACTTTTTTGAGTGTTTCAATTGCTCGAAGTGTGATATCGTCTAAATTTCCAATAGGTGTTGCAACAATATATAAAGTCATTATTTTAAATCACATTAAATTTTCGTAGAAAATACGTTAAAGAGACTGTACGAATGCCTATTTTATTGTATATACTCATGGCTTTCAAAATTAATTCAATTTAAGTCTTTTTTAAAACTTAAAGTAAGATTTTTAATCATTTGTTGTCTGTAACAAATATTCACTTAACAAATGATATAATTATGTTAAATCGTCGCAAAAGCGATGCTTTGTAACTTGCTAAAAAAGTGCGCTATATTAGGTGATAAATAGCTTAATGCTCAGTGACTTGCTCAATTTAGCATAACATGGAATCAATATAATAGCTTTTTACAACAAAAGCGATAAAATATATTCATAAAACAATATTAAAAAATGAAAGGTGTTGCTGTGAAAAAAATTCTAACATTAAGTTGTTTAAGTTTGATGATTGCTGCTTGTACTCAAACTGATCAAGCCGAAATCGAAGATATTTCCGGTTCTTCTGGCGGATCAATTTCATCTGTATATACTAAACCGCCGTCAAATATTTCTACAGGTTCTCGCGTTTATTCAACGCCAACATCTTATAACCAACCGACTCAAACAACATCTTCGATTCAAAATACATCAACAACCACCAGTAGCAATGGTACGGTGACGACTAATGAACGAATCACTTATAATCGTAATTATGAGGATATTCCCAAAGGCGGATATCAAGGCAATACTTATACCGTTAAACGTGGGGATACTCTGTTTTACATTGCTTGGGTGACCGGTAATGATTATCGTTCGTTAGCAGCGAAAAATAATATCAAAGAGCCTTATGCTGTCAATGTTGGGCAAGTTTTAGATGTGAGCGGTGGAACAACTATTGTGACGCAACAGACAACTACTTCTCAAACTGCAAGCACAAATAGTGGTAGTAGTAATTATGGTGGAGGCCAATTAGATAATCAACCAGCTTCTACCACCACAACAACCACCACAACAACAACGATTGATGAGGGTAAACCACCTAAAACAACGCAAACAACCAATACGGTCACCACAACGCCACCACCAGCAACAGGCACTGTGTCAAATAATAATATTGCATGGCAATGGCCAGCCAGAGGTAAGATCATTGAAAAATTCTCAAATGCAAGTAAAGGGATCGATATTTCAGGTTCGTTAGGTGATAAAATTGTTGCGGCAGCTGACGGTCGAGTTGTTTACTCAGGTAATGCATTACCGGGATATGGTAATTTAATTATCGTTAAACATAATGATGATTATTTAACCGCTTATGCGCACAATCAAACTATTTTAGTGAAAGAGCAACAAGCTGTTCGCGCGGGTGAACAAATTGCTACAATGGGGGCGACAGGTACCTCATCAGTGAGATTACATTTTGAAATTCGTTATCAAGCTAAATCTGTTGATCCTTTAAAATACCTTTCAAATTAATTTAAATTTGAAAATATAGATTATTTAAAACCAAAATGCACAGTTAACTCTGTGCATTTTGATAGAACAGAATTCATTTAACCGTTTTTATTTTAAGCAACAAAGGAGTTAAATTCATGGCAGTAAAAAAATTAGTTCTTATTCGACATGGAGAAAGTGTTTGGAATCAAGAAAATCGTTTTTGTGGTTGGACTGATGTAGATTTATCTGACAAAGGTAATAAAGAAGCAGCAGAAGCAGGGCAACTACTTAAACAAGAAGGTTTCCAATTTGACTATGCTTTCACTTCAGTTTTAAAACGTGCAATTCACACTTTATGGCACGTGCTTGATGAAGTTGATCAAGCATGGTTACCTGTTGAAAAAAGTTGGAAATTAAACGAACGTCACTATGGCGCATTACAAGGTTTAAATAAAGCTGAAACTGCAGCAAAATATGGTGATGAACAAGTTAAATTATGGCGTCGTGGTTTTGCCATTACTCCTCCTGCGCTTGAAAAATCGGATGAACGTTTTCCGGGACACGATTCACGCTACCGTAATTTACCAGAATCTGAATTACCATTAACTGAAAGCTTAGCGTTAACTATCAAACGTGTACTTCCATACTGGGAATCAACTATCGCACCACGTGTTGCTAAAGGTGAACGTGTTATTATCGCTGCTCACGGTAACTCTTTACGTGCATTAGTTAAACATTTAGATAACATCAGCGATGATGATATTATCGATTTAAATATTCCAACTGGCGTACCATTAGTTTATGAATTTGATGACAATATGAAAGTTATCAAACATTACTATTTAGGTAATGCCGATGAAATTGCCGCTAAACAAGCAGCAGTAGCAAACCAAGGTAAAGCGAAATAATTTCGTTTTTAACTATTTAAAAACTAACTATTAAAAAAGGTAAGTAATGATTGCTTACCTTTTAAATCAAGATTGTTTATTTTATTTTCGAGAGTATTATTTTGTCTAAAATTTATTATATTTATGCTGTAATGAATGCGGGAAAGTCTACTGAGTTATTACAGATTGATCATAATTATTTAAGTAACAATATGAAGACATTACTGTTAAAGTCATCGGTAGATACTCGTGATTCAGCAGTAGAAATTGTGTCTCGATTAGGGCTGCGAAAAAAAGCATTACAACTTGATGATAACAGTGTTGACGAGATTATTGAACACATAAAACAAAGTAATTATGCTTGTATTTTGATTGATGAGAGTCAATTTTTATCATCCAAAACGATTTGGAAGTTATCCGATGTTTGTGATGAATATGGCGTTCCTATGATGTTTTTTGGATTAAAGACCGATTATATGGGACAGTTATTTGAAGGGTCCAAAACATTATTAGAGATTGCAGATAATTTTAGAGAGCTTAAAACAGTTTGCTGGTGTGGCAAAAAAGCCATTATGAATTTATTAGAAGGCCAAGACGGCCAGATTGTTAAATTTGGTAATTCTATTCATTTAGGTGATACGGAGTTTCATTCTGTATGCCGTAAGCATTGGAAAACCGGTCAAGTAAGGCCAAATTGTTAATTTAGTTGCTATTTTTTAGTAAGGTATAAATTAGTTGGGTTTAGAAATGCATTTTAAATTTGTTAAAAGAAGATAGTTATTTCCATATTGAGTACAATTTCATTAATTATAAGGAATCGTTATGAAAACCAAAATCAGTTCACTAGCATTAGCGCTAACTTTCATCACTGCTACCGCCCAAGCTCAAGAATATGTTCTTATCGACAAGGAAAAAGATATCGATAAAGGATTTTGGGTTGTTCACAATACCGATATTGGATTAAAAGATACCAATTTTAGAATACAAAATAGAGTGTTAACTGGTGGTAAAGAAGAGGGGTCTCAACTGCTTTCAATTACAAGTGGTAATTTCAACATCTATTTAAGCCCAACCCGTGGAATGGGCATTCTCTCTGTGGAAGGTGACGGCATTCGTTTGGGGTGGGATGCTCCTGTTAAAGGTGTTATTAATCCTAAATTTATCGATCTTGAAAGTCGTGATGGCTTAGGCTGGTTAGATGGTTTTGATGAGATGCTAGTACGTTGTGGTTTTGAATGGAGTGGTCACCCTGTCAAAGCAGACGGTAAAATATACTCACTTCATGGACGTGTTCAAAATATTCCGGTGTCAAAATTACTTGTCAATATAGAAGATAAACCGCCATATACCCTAACAATCAAAGGGCTTATTGAAGAAAAATCAGATAATGATAAAAATTTAGAAACTTGGACGTCATTAACTTATGTTCCGGGCACCAAAGAATTCACTATTCATGATGTTGTGACGAATAAAGGTAAGGCTACCAGTGATTATCAAATCATCTATCATAGTAACTTTGGTACGCCAATTTTAGAAGAAGGGGCTAAGTTTGTTGCACCTGTGAAAGAAATTTCTCCGTTTAACGATTATGCTAAAGGTGGTTTAAAAACTTGGGAAACCTATTCCGGTCCAATCAATGATGCCAGCGAAATGGTATTTAACATCTATCCTTATGCAAAAAATGACGGGCAAACTCAAGTCATGTTAACGGACAAAAATGGCGACAAAGCTGTTGGTATTGCTTATAACATCAAACAATTACCGGTATTTTCATTGTGGAAAAGCTTCGATCCAATTAAACAAGGTTATGTTACCGGTTTAGAGCCAGGAACTAGCTTCGCTTATCCTGTTACAATTGAACGTGAGCAAAAACGAGTCCGTCAATTAGAACCCGGACAAAGCACTGAATTCACTTTAACTTATAGCTTATTGTCAAATAAAGAAGCTGTAAGCAAATATGCAGATCAAATTAAGGCTATTCAAGATAACAGAAAAACTGATATCGTTGAAACGCCAATGGCGCAAGAATAATCACTCACTACCATTGCCTACTTTCTTAGTAGGCAATGTTTCAATAGAATGCTTGTTATAATCTTTAACTCAAAACACCGTTTCCCTTATGCTTTTCGATAAAATTCCATATTAAACTGTGTATTTTACGCCTTCTACTATTAAATAGTTAACTACTGCAAAAGAAAAGCTGTTGAGCACACTTATGTTTGATAATATAACGAGATATTTTTACAATGGTCTTTAAAACCCGTTCAATTTTCTGTTTTAAGATAAAGTACCTTTTACCTAAGAGCAAATAACAATAGGAAACAAAATGACAGCAAGGCGGATAATTATTGGTATCAGTGGAGCAACCGGATTTGCTTATGGCATCAAAGCGCTAGAATTATTAAAACCAATGGATGTTGAAACGCATCTGGTTATTTCAAAAGCCGCCCAAATAACCCAATCTTATGAAGCACCCGACTACAGCATAAAACAGATCGAATCGCTTGCTGATAAGGTTTATAGTGTCAACAACATTGGTGCAGCAATTGCCAGTGGCTCATTTAAAACTATGGGAATGTTGGTTGCGCCTTGTTCGATGCGCTCTTTGTCGGCTATTGCCAATAGTTTTAGTGATAATTTACTCACTCGGGCGGCAGATGTGGTCTTAAAAGAGCGACGACGATTAGTGTTAATGGTAAGAGAATCTCCTTTGAACTTAGCACATATCAAAAATATGGAAGCGGTCACCTTAATGGGCGGAGTAATTTTCCCACCGGTACCGGCACTTTATCAACACATTGAAAGTATTGATGATGTCATAACTCATAGTGTTGCAAGAGCATTGGATCTTTTTGATCTTGATATTCCCGCTTTACCACGTTGGGGAGAAGATATGCACTTAAACCGTCATCCCAAATAACGCAGTAATAAATGTTAGCCAATGAAAATAGATAACAATATCATTGAATTTATTAAAAACCAGCATGTGCTTTCGCTCAGTGTGCTTTTGCCTGACAATCAGCTATCGGCGTGCAATGTGTTTTATGTGTTTGATGACCAACAGATGTGCCTTTATTTTCTTACCGAATTGAAAACGCAGCATGCTAAAGCGATGTTAACTCACCCCCAAGTCGTTGGTACTATTAACGTGACGCCAAAAAATATACTACACATACAAGGTATACAGTTTAAAGCAGTAGCAACGCAGCTCACCGATCAGCCAGCAAAGCAGGCTTATTCTCTCTATTATCGAGCCTTTCCCTTTGCTCGGATAATGCGAGCGCCAATTTGGTCGTTAACGTTACAACAAATCAAAATGACTAATAATCTACTTGGCTTTGCGCATAAAACCTATTGGCAACGTCAAAGCAGTTAGTTTTTAGCATTGATAAAATAGTTTTGGGAAACTTACTATTTTAGATAACTTATTTACTGAATTCCCCTCAATATCATCTGCCGATTTGTTGCTTACTCTGCTTGATGTATTATTTAATTGCTATACAAACGTTTTTACACTTATCAATTGCTGATAATATCGTCATTAAAATCCTGTCTAACGTTGATCAAATCAGTTGTATTAATCCAGAAGTCTTAGATAAAAACAGTTGCAAAATATATCGAAACCACGTAAGTTATTAGTGGTATAACAATAATATTATTTGTTGTTTTATACACTTAGGACAGACATAGCATCATGGATAGTTTGCTAATCGTTTTTACACACTTTATATCAAATGCACCTCCCATGATCCCCTTATTGTTGGTCTCTATTTTGTTAAAATCACCGAAAGGAGCACATCATGGCGCAGGATCCGATCAACCAGATTCCAAACGACCCCGTCAAACAGGTACAGCAATTTGGTAAACAGTTACTCCATGGACTCCATGAACTGACCGGCTTAGCTGTCAGTCATAATCGTTATACCTTAACGGTTGACGGGTTAAATGCACCTGTTTCAGTATTAAAGGTTAATGGTGAAGAGCAGTTAAACCAGC
>NZ_JAFNOA010000009.1:0-137733 GCF_026536465.1 Gilliamella sp. B3172
GGGCTGCGTATACTACGCTACACCTTTTTATTCGTCAAGATCTTTTTTTAAAAAATTTGATCTTGCTCACTAACCACTTTTCCCGTCTGCTTTCGCTGACGCCGTGTCAGTGGATGCGCATTATAGGCACTTCATTTTTTTTAGCAAGTAAAAATAACAAATTCTTTAACTGTTCGAATAAGGTTTAAACACCGACAGCTTTAATGCATTGATATTTATTAAGATTATATTCAGATAATTTTTGAGCTAACTTTTCAACATATTGGTTATGCGCTGTACTTAATATTAAGTTTTCTTTAGCAGGTGTTTTTGCTTGATGAACTTCATATTGATCTTTTAGCAAATTATAAACTCGTGAGGCAATAGCATTACCCGAATCAATAAATGTGGCATTAGGGAAAAGGTGTTTTAATTCTTCTTTTATAAAAGGGTAATGGGTACAACCTAGGACAATGGTGTCCGGGATCACTGGCAAGCATAACCATGGCTGTAACAATTCTTTCAGTTGTTGCATATCGACAGCAATGCCTTGCAATTTATTTTCTGCAATATGCGCCAACTCAGATAATCCCAATAACTCAACAGTGCAATCGGGTGCAAACTGTTGTATTAGATTGTTGGTGTAGGCTCGCTGTATTGTGGCTTTGGTTGCTAACAGTCCAATACATTTATTTTGAGTTATTTGACTTGCCGGTTTGATCGCCGGCACAACACCAACAATAGGAAAGCTGAATTTTTCCCGCAAGCTTGGTAAACAGATTGTGCTGGCTGTGTTGCAGGCAATAACGGCTAAATCGATAGTATGTGATTTGCTAATTGTATCAATCACCGCAATGACTCTATCAATAAGAAAGCTTGAGGATTTATCCCCATAAGGAAACATTTCATTATCAAATGCATAAATATAATGCACATTAGGCATTTTATTATGGATTTCGTTATAGACAGATAATCCGCCAACACCGGAATCAAACACCAATACTGTGGGAAGTTTTCTTACAATATTCATATTTCGCTAGCAATGATTGGAAAAGTTAAACGAGCACTATCGTAAATTGATTAGAAATTTATGCAAGTAATTTTGTTTAAGGTAATACTGGCTTTTTGGCTAATAAATTATTAAAATAGACGTCTAGATGGTAAAACTGCTAAATTTAAGCATTGCATTAAAAAAGTTAAAGAAGGTATATATGTCAGAATTTCTATTTACTTCAGAATCCGTTTCAGAAGGTCACCCAGATAAAATCGCCGATCAAATATCTGATGCTGTGCTTGATGCTATTTTAAAACAAGACCCTAAAGCGCGTGTTGCGTGTGAAACTTACGTCAAAACCGGTATGGCTTTAGTTGGCGGTGAAATTACTACTTCAGCATGGGTAGATATTGAAGAATTGACCCGAAAAACGATTTACGATATTGGTTATACCAGTTCAGATATGGGGTTTGATGCAAATTCTTGTGCGGTGTTAAATGCAATTGGTAAGCAGTCACCGGATATCAATCAAGGGGTTGATCGTCAAAATCCATTAGAACAAGGTGCCGGTGATCAGGGTATTATGTTTGGCTATGCTACTAATGAGATGCCAAATTTAATGCCGGCAGCCATTAGTTATGCTCACGATTTGATGCGTCGTCAAGCTCAAGTACGGAAAAACGGCACACTTCCTTGGTTAAGACCAGATGCCAAAAGTCAAGTTACCCTTATTTATCAAGACGGTAAAATTAAAGGTGTTGATACAATTGTATTATCAACTCAGCATTCAGAAGATATCGAACAAAACACATTACATGAAGCGGTAATGGAAGAAATTATTAAACCAACCTTACCAGCCGAGTGGTTAACAGCCAGAACAAAATATTTTATCAATCCTACCGGACGCTTTGTGATTGGTGGTCCAATGGGTGATTGTGGTTTAACCGGACGTAAAATTATTGTCGATACTTATGGTGGAGCAGCACGCCATGGCGGCGGTGCGTTTTCTGGTAAAGATCCGTCAAAAGTTGACCGTTCTGCTGCTTATGCTGCCCGTTATGTGGCTAAAAATATTGTTGCGGCGGGACTTGCTGATAGATGTGAATTACAAATTTCTTATGCTATTGGTATCGCACATCCAACATCGATTTATGTCAACACTTTTGGTACAGAAAAAGTTGCCCACGATAAGATCGTTGCTTTAATTGAAGAGTTTTTTGATTTAAGACCTTATGGATTAATTCAAATGCTTGATCTTATTAAGCCGATTTACCAACAAACCGCATCCTACGGCCATTTTGGACGAGATATTTTCCCTTGGGAAAAAACCGATAAAGCAGCACTACTACGCGATGCAGCAGGATTATAAGCGAATACCCATTCACTTACACAATCAGGTAATGGCTTGTTTAAGAATGCACTTAAAACAAGCCAATCAAGTATTAAATACCCAATATGGCGAGCCTAAAATTACTTATAAACCTAAAGGAAGTATTGCGGGCTGCGCCTATTTGGCGCGTTGGGAAATTCAACTTAATTCAAGAATGCTTATCGATAATGGCGCCGCCTTTATCGAAGAAGTCGTTCCCCACGAATTAGCACATCTGATTGTATTTAAACAGTATGGTAAAGTGAAGCCTCACGGAGTGCAGTGGCAATCGGTTATGTCTGAGATAATGGGAAAAGCACCGAAAACCACACATAATTTTGCCATTAAACGTGAAGATTACTTATATCATTGCCAATGTCAGGAACATCGTTTATCGAAAATCAGACATAATAAAATTAATCACAATAAGACTAGTTATGTTTGTCGTAAATGCGGTACTATACTTAAACTCAAAAACACCATTTAATATTGAAACATTCGATGCCTAAGTTTGATTTCCATTTTTATAAAAGCTCTATTTTCATTGTTGCACTTAGTGCTATTTTATATATTTTAGGTAATTTTCTTATTCCTCTTTATAACGGGCTTAGTGTCACTATTGTTGAGCATATCCAATCACTTTTTTTATTATTTATGTGTGGTTATACCTATCATTATGCAAAAAGTGTGAAAAACCATAAATCGCTTTATGAATTTTGGATCTGGACTATTTTTTGGTGGTTTATGCTTTTTGGTCGAGGTATTAGCTGGGGTCGTGACTTTTTCCCCGAGGTGCCCCGTTTCTACTATAAAATCATTGCTGGTATCGTAATGGGAATACCATTTTTAACTCTCTTTTTACCAACAATACGTCAAGAGATAGCTCGCCGTTATCAATATGAGCAAGTTCCAGTTTGGCATATCTTATTTGCGTTTCTCTTTTTAGGGATTGCCGATATTGCTGAACATCATCGAATTGGTCATCAATTGTTAGTTTTAAGTCACGAAAGAAAAGATCTTATTGAAGAGTTAATGGAAATCCCTTGTTTGCTTTGTTTAGCACTAACAACATTTTATATGCAAAAAAATGAGCAAAAGAGGTTAAATTCACCATGTTAAGTTATCGTCATAGTTATCATGCAGGTAATCATGCCGATGTGTTAAAACACATTGTGTTAACACTATGTATTGAATCATTAAAAGAGAAAGAAAAACCATTTTTATACTTAGATACCCATAGCGGAGCTGGCCGTTATTTGCTACAAAGTGAGCATGCCGAAAAAACCGGTGAATATCTTTCCGGTATAAATTTATTATGGCAACAAGCAACTGTTCCACAACCGCTCACCACGTATTTGCAGGTTTTAAAGCGCTATAATCCGTTTGACACGTTAAAATATTATCCAGGTTCACCTTTGATTGCCAAACAACTATTAAGAGAGCAAGATAAGCTTAATTTAACTGAGTTGCATCCAACAGATTACCCGCTGTTAAAACAGGAATTTAGTAAAGATAAACGAGCTAAAGTTTTACGAGAAGACGGGTTTGCACAACTTAAATCAAAGTTACCGCCTCCGTCCCGCCGAGGGATTATTTTGATCGACCCGTCTTATGAGATAAAAGAGGATTATCAAAAAATTCCGGCCGCGCTTTATGAAGCTTATAAACGTTTTGCAACAGGGATTTACTTAATTTGGTATCCGGTTGTTTCACGCACTCAAACGCAACGAATGATCGACGGAATTATTAAGCTAGGTATTAAACGAGTGTCTCAATTTGAGCTGGCGTTAAAACCAGATAATAATCAAAAAGGCATGACCGCGTCAGGGATGATAGTGATCAATCCGCCTTGGAAATTACATAATCAAATGGAAACAATTATGCCATGGTTACTTTCCGTTCTCGATACAGAAAAAACCGGAAACTTTGTTATTAAAGAGTTAGTTTCTGAGTGAGATTAAGATCGTATCCATTAAAAATGCGAGAACAATCTCGCATTTTTTATATTCGCTATCGCAACTATTTTGCTTAACTGATGCGCAATTTTTGTCAAAAACTTTCAGAAAATACCTACGTTTCAGTAGAATTTAGGGAAAATAGTGACAAGCAAACAGATAGATCCATAAGATGATTGTTAGCAATAAGGATAAGCAGACCGCCGCTGAACCGTAGTCCTTCGCTCGTCCGGATAATTCATGTCGCTCACTTCCAATTCTATCAACCACACATTCAATAGCACTGTTAATGAGCTCAACTATCATCACAAAGCCTATTGACCCAACTAGTAAGATTCGTTCGTAAATGGAAAAATCAATAAGCATTACTATAATGTAAGCAACAACCAACAAGATGAGTTCTTGTCGGAACGCTGCTTCATTTTTAATAGCTGATTTAAATCCTTTTAATGAGTATTTTGTCGCATTGATAATGCGTTGTAGTCCTGTTGATTTTTTCACAATAACTGTCCAAATTTAAAATTATCTTGCATAACCATAATTCATAAGGCGTTGAAATCTTCTTTCAAGTAGTGCCGGTAACTCCATACCTTCGAGCTCATCTAAATCATTAAGCAGTTGTGCTTTAAGTGATGCAGCAACGGCAGGATAATCTCGATGCGCTCCGCCTAGCGGTTCTGGAATGATTGAATCGATAAGATTTAACTTAATTAACTTATCAGCTGTCATATTCATGGCTTCAGCTGCAACCGGTGCTTTATCAGCACTTTTCCATAAAATTGACGCACACCCTTCCGGTGAAATAACAGAATAAGTACTATATTGTAGCATATTGACTTTATCCGCTACCCCGATAGCTAGCGCCCCGCCTGAGCCACCTTCACCGATAACGGTACAAATGGTCGGTACATTTAACCGTGACATTTCACGTAAATTACGTGCAATAGCTTCTGCCTGTCCACGCTCTTCTGCACCGATACCGGGATAAGCGCCCGGAGTATCAATAAAAGTAATAATAGGTAGTTTAAATCTTTCAGCTAATTGCATTAATCTTAATGCTTTACGATAGCCTTCTGGCGCTGGCATACCAAAATTACGGTAGATTTTTTGTTTAGTTTCACGACCTTTTTGATGACCAATAACCATTACCGGGCGCTCATCTATACGGGCAATACCCCCAACAATGGCTTTATCATCGGCATAAGCACGATCACCGGCTAACTCATCAAAATCGGTAAATATCTCTTGAATATAATCTAAGGTATAAGGTCTATTTGGATGTCTTGCTAATTGAGCAACATCCCAAGGCGATAAGCTTGCAAATATTTTTTTGGTTAACTCTCGGCTTTTTTGATTTAATTGTTTGATCTCTCTATCTAAATTGATATCTAATTCAACTTGTTGTGAATCAATGTTCTTTAAGGAATTAATTTTTGCTTCTAATTCCGCTATCGGCTTTTCAAATTCCAAAAAATTGTTCATAACGATTATGATTGCCTCTCGTTTATTTGTATTTTTTAAAAATACATTTTCTAATAAAGTATACTGACTATTTCTTAAAATAAAATTAAGCCAATTCTACTATGTAATACTCATTGAAGTCATCAACATTTAACTGTCAGCTCTTCAATTTACTCAACATTACACCATATTTAAATGGTGGTTGTTGCTTCATTTTTTCAATACCTGGACCATAAAACAGGCTCTTTAAAACACTCTTTTAAGGCGATTTATTCAAACTCAAATTCGATACGATCATTACCCAATAAAGTTTTAAGTTCTACAATGAGCGCATCTTCCGGTACAACTCGCCATGTGGTGCCAAATTGAATACGCACAACACAATCGTCACGATGATAATATAAGTTTACAGGTACACTACCATGGCGATATGGTTCAAACGTTTGTTGGATTCGTTGTAACATCGGGCGGTTTGCTTCACTTTCGGTTAAAGTCACAGCGAGACCTTTAACGTATTTCGCTCTGGCATCTTTTAAATCAACCATATCTCTGACCGACATTTTAAGTCCGCCATTGAAATCATCATGACTGACTTGTCCGGTGACAATGATGATTTTATCTTTGACTAACAGATGTCCAAATTTTTCTAAAGAGTCGGCAAAAAGCATGCCGTCAATACGGCCTGAGCGATCATCTAAGGTAAACAGACCAATTTTATTCCCTTTTTTGGTGATCCTAATTCGAGCATCAGCCACAATACCGGCAAAAGTTGCCATTTTGCCCCAACCGGTTGGCGAAGCTTCGCTAATACGCACGCCACCAGCATAACGATTAAGCTCTTTCAAATATTGGGTAACCGGATGGCCAGTCAAATACAGACCTAATGCCTCACGCTCACCATCAAGTAATACTTGGGCGGGTAATTCCGGCACAGCGGCATAAGCATGTTCGACTTGTTCTGGCTCTTCAGCCAGAACGCCAAACATATCTTCCTGACCAATATCTTGGGCTTTGCTATATTGATCAGCCGCTTGCATTGCATCGTTAATACTGTGCAGTATTGCGGCACGATGCGGTCCTAATTTATCAAACGCCCCCGCCATTGTCAGTTTTTCAAGTACACGACGATTAATCTTTTTCATATCTGTTCGTGCACAAAGTTCAAAAATATTTTTGAAATAACCACCACTGTTGCGTGCTTCGACAATGGCTTCAATCGGTCCTTCACCCACCCCTTTTATCGCGCCGATACCATAAACAATCTCACCTTTATCATTAACATGAAAATGATAAAGCCCACTGTTGATATCCGGTGGATTGACTTTTAGCCCCATTCGTAAACATTCATCGACTAAACCAACAATTTTATCGGTGTTATCCATATCAGCAGTCATTACTGCTGCCATAAACTCCGCCGGGAAATGGGTTTTTAGCCATAGTGTTTGGTAAGAAACCAGCGCATATGCCGCTGAGTGGGATTTATTAAAACCATAACCGGCAAATTTTTCTACTAAGTCAAAGATGCGCATGGAAAGTTCACCATTCACACCTTGTTTTTCTGCCCCTTCTTTAAATACCGATCGCTGTTTCGCCATCTCCTCGGGCTTTTTCTTACCCATTGCACGACGTAATAAATCAGCGCCACCTAATGTATAACCGGAAAGGGTTTGAGCAATTTGCATAACCTGTTCTTGGTATAAAATAATGCCATAGGTCGGCTCTAAAATAGGTTTTAGTGATTCGTGTTGATGATTTATATCCGGATATGAGACCTCTTCCCGTCCATGTTTACGGTCAATAAAGTTATCAACCATACCGGACTGCAAAGGACCGGGACGAAATAACGCAACTAACGCTATCATATCTTCGAAACAGTCGGGTTTAAGACGTCTGATTAAATCTTTCATCCCTCGCGATTCAAGTTGGAAGACTGCCGTTGTTTCTGCTTTTAACAATAAATCAAAAGAGGCTTGATCGTCTAACGCTATACGAGTGATATCTACCGGTGGTTTGCCTTCTCTTAATTGGCGCTGATTAATCATCTTAATTGCCCAATCAATAATGGTTAACGTTCGCAAACCTAAAAAGTCAAATTTAACTAAACCAGCATATTCAACATCATTTTTATCAAATTGGGTAACAGGATGATGACCTTCCGGATCACAATAAATTGGTGAGAAATCAGTAATTTTTGTCGGTGAAATCACCACCCCACCGGCATGCTTACCAGCATTGCGAGTCACCCCTTCTAACTGTCGTGCAATATCGATTAATGATTTGATCTCTTCATTGTTATCGTATAACTCTTGTAGTTGTGGTTCGACCTCAAACGCTTTTGCCAGTGTCATCCCCGGATCTAAAGGAATCAGTTTCGATATGCGGTCAACAAAACCGTACGGATGCCCTAGTACTCGCCCAACATCACGAATAACCGCTTTAGCCGCCATGGTACCGAAAGTAATAATTTGCGATACCGCCTCACGGCCATACATATCGGCCACATGATCGATAACCAAATCACGTTTTTCCATACAAAAGTCGACATCAAAGTCAGGCATGGAAACACGTTCCGGATTTAAAAATCGTTCGAAAAGCAAATCGAATGCAAGTGGATCTAAATCGGTAATTTTTAGCGCATAAGCAACCAATGAGCCAGCGCCGGATCCCCGACCAGGGCCAACCGGAATATCATTATCTTTTGACCACTGAATAAATTCCATGACGATTAAAAAGTAGCCCGGAAATCCCATTTGGTTGATAACATTTAATTCGGTTTCTAAGCGTTCATCGTATTCAGGTCGTTTTTGTTTTCTTACTTGCGGATCAGGAAACAAAAATTCAAGCCGCTCTTCTAACCCTTCCCGTGACTTATGCACCAGAAAATCTTCAGTGGACATATCACCGGTTGGAAATTGCGGTAAGAAGTACTCACCTAGTCGAATGGTGACATTACAGCGCTTGGCGATTTCAACACTGTTTTCCAGTGCTTCCGGAATATCTGAAAACAGTTCGCACATCTCTTGTTCAGAGCGTAGATATTGTTCAGGCGAATAGTTTTTGGGTCTATTAGGATCTTCAAGTGTATTACCGTCATGAATGGCGACACGAATTTCATGCGCTTCAAAGTCAGTTGATTTTAAAAACCGCACATCATTGCTCGCAACAACTGGCAAATCATGCTGCTCAGCTAGTTCAACGACAGTATGAATAAATAACTCTTCGTTAGCTCGATTCGTTCGAACTAATTCAAAATAGAAATGGTCACGGAATTTTTGTTGATAATAATCCATGGCATTATCAATGATTGCTTGATTATCACGGATAATGCCAATACCAATATCACTTTCTCGTCCAGCCAGAATAATTAAACCTTCTTTATGCGTGGTTAACCATTCTTGATCCACAACAGGCATATCATCAATATAACCTCGTTGATAAGCTTTTGATATCAACAAAGTGAGATTTTGATACCCCTCATTATTGGCTGCAAGTAACGTTAAACGATAAATATCATCTGACAATTGTGGGCTACGAATAGCTAAATCAGCACCAATAATTGGTTTGATCCCTTTTGACATTGCTGAGCCATAAAATTTTACAAGCCCACAAAGATTGGTAAAGTCAGTAATTGCAAAAGCCGGCATTTGCAACTTGCTCACTTCATTTACCAATGCACCGACTTTAGCAATGCCATCGACCATTGAAAAATCGCTATGTAAATGAAGATGAATAAACTTAGGTTCCGCCATATTTACCAGAAATAATTATGCTTAAAAAATTGTTTTGAATTATAACACAAGCAATATGAATATTCTTATTCTCTTTATCTTTTGCCAAGAACGGGGCAAAAGGGGATAAACTTAACTCCCATAATATATGGCTTACGGAAGTTAAGCGAAATTAGCATAAATTTTAAAAAACGTTTACTGACGGCGCAGCCCATACGCATTAGCCGCTTTTATTGCAGCGAAAACCGTATAAGGGGTGACTTCTGACAATGAGTTGTGAATTGATTCATCTTCAGCGCAAGCCAGCTCAGCAACTTTCATTAAATCTTCATCAGTCACGTTGGCTAAACCAATTTGTGCCAGTGTGGTAGGTAATCCAACAGATTGACAAAATGCGTAAACTGTCTCAATCATATCAGGTTCACTATCAATTAACATCAACATTGCAAGTGTCCCAAACGCCACTTTTTCACCGTGCCAATACTCATGGGTTGCTTCTAATGCGGTAAAACCGTTATGAATAGCATGGGCAGCCGATAGCCCACCACTTTCAAAGCCCAGCCCAGACAAGAGCGTGTTAGCTTCAATAACATGTTCAAGTGCAGGGGTAACCACTTTTTGTTCGCAAGCTATTTTAGCTTGAACACCATATTGAAGGAGTATATCAAAACAGAATTTGGCGAGTTGGAATGCCGAAATTGGCCCCGGCCTGCCGGTCATATTTGGGGCTTTTGATTGCCGGCAATCCTCTGCTTCAAACCACGTTGCCAGCGCATCTCCCATGCCGGCTACTAAAAATCTAGCTGGCGCCTTAGCAATAACCTTTGAATCAACCAAGACTAAATCAGGATTACGTGGCAACATGAAATATCGTTTAAATTCGCCGTTCGGCGTATAGATAACAGATAATGCACTACATGGCGCATCAGTAGAGGCAAGCGTTGGCACCACAACACAAGGATAATTCAACTCCGCAGCCACCGCTTTTGCGGTATCGATAGCTTTTCCGCCACCGATGCCAACAATCACATCAATTCCATTTTCTTCAACTAAAGCTGAAATTCGAGCTATCTCTTCATCACAACATTCACGATTAAATATATCAATGACAAATTTGATATTACCGTCTAAAGATTTTTCAATTGTTGTAGATAGATTTTTATGTGCCGATGGGCTTTGCAGTAATAATGCTTTTTTGCCTAATCTGGCTAACTCTTGACCTAAACAATGTTCAATTGCATTGTCACCTTGGATATAACGATTCGGAAAAAGTGCAGTTGTGATCATAATAACAGCTCCCAACAAAGGTAAATAAATATCTGTTTATCAATAAAGCAATTATCTTTAGGTAATGGCGAAAGATAGTAATGCTCTATGATTCATTACAACATACGCTTTTATTATTGATAATCCACAGGATTTTTAAAAAAATGAGGGATATGCCACATTTTATAAGTATATTTTTTCAGAATTGATAGAA
Source organism: Gilliamella sp. B3172 (assembly GCF_026536465.1). NCBI lineage: Bacteria > Pseudomonadati > Pseudomonadota > Gammaproteobacteria > Orbales > Orbaceae > Gilliamella > Gilliamella sp. B3172. Next base: position 10,967 of record NZ_JAFNOA010000009.1, read on the forward strand.
AATAGGAAAGGATTCCCGTCACCTAGCTGGGACGGGAAAATAGTAGCTGTCTTAAACTTTTTTAAATAGTACTGAACCGTTAGTGCCACCAAAACCAAATGAATTGCAAAGCGCATATTCAAGATTTTTAACTTGGCGAGCTGTGTGCGGTACATAATCAAGATCGCATCCTTCATCAGGATTGTCTAAATTAATTGTCGGTGGAACAGCCTGATCACGTAAAGCAAGTACAGTAAAGATTGATTCAACGGCACCGGCTGCACCTAATAGATGCCCGATCATCGATTTAGTTGAACTCACCATTACTTTGTTAGCGTTTTCTTTGAAAACACTTTTTACTGCTTGAGTTTCAGCTTTATCACCAGCAGGTGTTGAAGTACCGTGCGCATTAATATAACCGACTTGTTCCGGCGTAATACCTGCATCACGTATCGCACATTTCATGGCTAAAGCTGCACCACTTCCATCTTCCGGAGGTGAAGTCATATGATAAGCATCGCCACTCATACCAAAACCGACAATTTCAGCATAAATTTTTGCACCACGTTTTTTCGCATGTTCATACTCTTCTAAGAACATGATCCCTGCACCGTCACCAAGAACAAAACCGTCACGGTCTTTATCCCACGGGCGACTTGCGCCTTTTGGATTGTCATTATTAGTCGATAATGCACGAGCTGCACCAAAACCGCCAATACCGAGTGGTGTACTGGCTTTTTCACCGCCACCGGCTAACATTCCGTCAGCATCACCATAGGCTATCATTCGGGCAGCATGACCAATATTATGAACACCGGAAGAACAAGCTGTTGCAATGGTAATACTTGGTCCTTTTAATCCATAAATGATAGATAAGTGACCAGCGATCATATTAACAATCGTTGAAGGGACAAAGAACGGGCTAATCTTACGTGGACCGCCATTAATTAGCGCACTGTGATTTTCTTCAATTAACCCAAGACCGCCAATACCGGAACCAATGGCACAACCAATACGTTCTGAATTTTCTTCCGTTATTTCAATGCCGGCATCTTGCATTGCTTGCATACCAGCAGCAATACCATATTGGATAAAATAATCCATTTTACGGGCATCTTTGCGTGTAATATTATAATCTTCGCCGTTAAAGTTTTTAACCATCGCTGCGAAGCGTGTGGCAAATGGGGCTGTATCAAAGTGTTCGATGAGCTCAACTCCACTTTGACCTGCTAGTAACGCTTGCCAAGTGGATTCAACTGTATTACCTACTGGAGATATCATGCCCATTCCAGTAACAACAACTCTGCGTTTAGACACATTGTCCTCCAGAAAAGGATTGAAATGAAATTTGAATCATTAAAAGTTTACGTTAAGTTTCACGCTTACTTTATGCCTAATTCGCTATGCGAAAAAATGTAGGCATAAAATAAACTAGGCGATCATGTGACCGCCTATTGTGAACATTCTGCTAACCCTATTGATTTGCAGTAATATAATCAATTGCTGATTGAACAGTTGTGATTTTTTCAGCATCTTCATCAGGAATTTCAGTATCAAATTCTTCTTCTAAAGCCATAACTAGTTCAACGTTATCAAGAGAGTCAGCGCCAAGATCTTCAATAAAAGAAGATTCATTTCTTACTTCTTCCTCTTTTACACCAAGTTGCTCAACAATAATTTTCTTAACTCGCTCTTCGATAGTGCTCATACTCTTTTTTTCCTATAAATATCGCCAAAAGCGGCGGTGAATGTAAGTTTATAAAATGTTGAAAAAGATGCAAATCATTTTTCAACCCAATTGTTTGTTTTTTGTTCAAAACCTCAAAATATGGGGTTATTTTACACTATTCTAATCAATTACACCATATACATGCCGCCATTGACATGTAAAGTTTCGCCAGTTATATAGCTAGCTTCGTCTGACGCTAAAAATGCCACAGCATTAGCAATTTCAACAGGTTCACCTAAACGACCAGCCGGAACTTGAGCTAATGTTTGTGCTTTTTGTTCATCAGTTAATGCTTCAGTCATATCCGTTGCGATAAAGCCCGGTGCAACAACATTAACGGTAATGCCACGAGAAGCAACTTCACGAGCTAATGATTTACTAAAACCAATTAGACCGGCTTTTGCAGCAGCATAATTGGCTTGACCGGCATTACCCATAGTACCGACAACAGATCCAATCGTGATAATTCGGCCATAACGTTTTTTCATCATGGTGCGCATTAATGCTTTAGATAAGCGGAAAACAGACGTTAAATTAGTATCTAAAATATCTTGCCACTCGTCTTGTTTCATTCGCATTAACAAATTATCACGAGTGATCCCTGCATTATTGACTAAAATGTCAATATCACCAAATTCAGTTTTAATTGCTTGGATAACTGATTCAATTGATGCTTCATCAGTCACATTTAATGCAAAACCTTTACCATGTGAGCCTAAATATTGGCTGATAGCCTCAGCACCTTTTTCTGTTGTTGCTGTACCAATCACTGTTGCACCACAAGCGACTAACTTTTCTGCAATGGCTTTACCAATTCCGCGACTGGCACCTGTCACTAAAGCAATTTTTCCTGATAGGTTCATAGCTACCTCTTTTATCTTCTATTTTGTATTTTCAATTGCAGCATCTAATGATGCTTTATCATTAACAGCACACGCTGATAGTGAATCAACAATACGTTTAGTTAATCCAGTTAATACTTTACCCGGTCCCATTTCAACTAAAAGTGTCACGCCTTGTTTTGCCATCATTTCAACTGTTTCCGTCCAACGTACCGGGCTGTAAAGTTGGGCAATTAACGCTGCTTTAATCTGCTCTGCAGAACTTCCCACTTTAACATCTACATTGTTAATTACCGCAAATTTTGGTGCATTAAACGTAATGTTTTGCAATGCTGTGGCTAATTTATCAGCTGCCGGTTTCATTAAAGCACAATGTGACGGTACGCTAACCGCTAGAGGTAAGGCTCGTTTTGCACCGGCTTGTTTACATAATGCGCCCGCCCGTTCAACCGCTTCTTTATTGCCAGCGATAACCACTTGCCCAGGTGAATTAAAATTAACTGGCGCAACGATTTGACCTTCAGCCGCTTGCTCACAAGCTTTGCTGATTGATTCATTATCTAAACCAATGATGGCATACATAGCACCTGTACCTGCTGGCACAGCTTCTTGCATCAATTTTCCACGTAACTCAACTAATTCGATTGCATCTTTAAAATCAATCACGCCAGCACAAACTAAGGCTGAATATTCACCTAAACTGTGACCGGCCATAAATTCCGGTTGAGCGCCATTAACGCTTTGCCATACACGATATATTGCAACCGACGAAGCAAGTAACGCAGGTTGCGTTTGCCATGTCTTATTTAATTCTTCAGCCGGGCCGTCTTGAACAAGTGCCCATAGATCATAGCCTAATACTTCTGATGCTTCATCAAAAGTTGCTTTTACAATAGGGTAATTGTCCGCAAGATCTTTTAACATACCCACAGATTGTGAGCCTTGTCCTGGAAATACCATTGCAAATTTGGTCATTTTTAAAATCCTTGATTACTCAAAATAATTTGTATTTAAAATCTAACGAGCGCAGAGCCCCAAACAAAGCCGCCACCGAAAGCCTCTAATAAGATTAGTTGACCTCGTTTAATACGTCCGTCCCGCACCCCGGCATCTAAAGCACAAGGTACTGATGCAGCAGAAGTATTGCCTTGTTTATCAAGCGTAACAATCACTTTGCTCATGTCCATATCTAGACGTTTTGCGGTTGCCGAAATAATTCTTAGGTTAGCTTGGTGTGGTACCAGCCAATCTAAATCTGCTTTATTAAAGGCATTTTCAGTCAATAGCTCATCAACTAAGTTAGACAGCTCTTTAACGGCAATTTTGAACACTTCATTACCATGCATTGTCATATAAACAGGGTCATTCATATCACGGCGATCAACATACGGATATTTTAACAAATCGCCATAACGACCGTCGGCATGCAAATGTGAAGCAATAATACCGGGTTCTTGTGATGCACCAACCACAACTGCGCCGGCGCCGTCACCGAATATAATAATCGTGCCACGGTCTTTTGGATCAACACCCCGTGTCAACATATCTGAACCCACCACTAATGCATATTTAATGGCGCCACTTTTAATGTATTTATCAGCAATATCAAGTGCATAGACAAAGCCCGAGCAAGCGGCTGATACATCAAATGCAATCACGTCACCAATTTCAAGTTTAGCCTGCAATTCAGTTGCGGCGCTAGGGAAAGCATTGACTGAAGTCGCTGTTGCAACAATAATCATACCAATATCGTTTTTATCGATATCAGCCATATCAATAGCATTGATTGCAGCTTGATAAGCCATGGTGGTGACAGTTTCATCGGGTGCGGCAATACGCCTTTCTTTGATGCCGGTACGGGTTGTAATCCATTCATCACTGGTATCAACCATTTTTTCAAGATCGGCATTTGTTCTAATCTGTTTTGGAAGATAACTTCCTGTTCCTAATATCTTTGTATACATCTAATTATTCGCTCTTAGGTAGTGCAGAAGAAAGGCTGATTGCAATCTTCTCAGGTATATTCGTCTGTATAGCCAAAATAGCTTGTTCAATTGCTGCAAAAAAAGATTTTTGATTAGCACTACCGTGACTTTTAATCACAATACTTCGAAGACCAAGCAAACAGGCTCCATTATATCGTCCGGGATCTAAATAACCAAAATTTTTTGCGATCTTTCTTTGTAACCACTTGCTTAATAACTTCATGATAAAAGAGCTGTGACCAAATGATAATTTGCAAGAAGACATAAAAATTTTAATTAAGCCTTCAACCGTTTTTAACGTCACATTCCCCACAAAGCCGTCACAAACCAGAACATCAGTTTTACCGGTTAAAAGCTCGTTACCTTCCAAGTAACCGATATAGTTAATTTGATTATTTGATTTTAAAATGGACGCAGCTGCACGGATTTTATCCAAACCTTTAATGTCTTCTTCACCAATATTGAGTAGTGCTACCCGTGGATTTTCAATGTTAAGTACTGTTTTTGCTAAGATTTCGCCCATTATGGCAAATTGCACCAACATATCACTATCACACTCAGCATTTGCACCTAAATCCAGTACCACCGTATTTTGATTATTTAAGGCAGGAATGGTAGCAACCAATGCCGGGCGATCAATGCCGGTTAAGGAGTGTAATAAGAGTTTAGATAGCCCCATTAATGCCCCTGTATTACCAGCACTCACGCATGCTTGCGCTTGATTATCTTTCACCAGTTCAAGTGCAATTCTCATTGAAGAGCCTTCACTGTGGCGAATAGCATAAGATGGTTTCATATCATTAGCGATAACTGCGGTGGATTTAACCAAAGTTAATCGTCCTTCATCTTGATATTGGGCAATTAATTTTGAATTTTCTTTGGACAAAAGAAGACCGATTTCTGTTAGATCACCTACCAGAAATAGAGAAAGATTTGGATAACGATTTAATGCTTGTATTGCAGCAGGAACAACAACACGAGGACCGAAGTCCCCGCTCATAGCATCTAACGCAATGGTTAGATTATCCAAAATGTCACCTGAGGATTTCTAATTACTGAGTAATTATTTAGAAATCACTTTACGACCACGATAATAACCATCAGCGGTTACGTGATGACGTAAATGTGTTTTACCTGATTCATCAACTGAGATATTAGCAACAGTTAATGCATCATGAGAACGACGCATACCACGTTTTGCACGAGTTTTACGATTCTGTTGAACAGCCATGGATTTACCCCTTATTCTTTAAACTAACTAAAATTGCAAATGGATTTGGTTTTTCATTCTCAGCTGGAATTTCACCAAATACCATATCTGCCTCTGACACTTCGCAGTGTTTACTATCATGTACCGGCGCAATAGGTAATGAGAGAATAATTTCGTCCTCAAGTAACGCTAATATATCTACTTCACCAAACTCGTTCATAAGAACAGGTTCATAATGTTCCGGTAATGTCTCTGCTTGAGCATCGCTCTTAACAGGACTAAATTTATTCATCACATGAACTTCTGTGATAAAAGGCTTAAAACAACGTTGACAAATCTGTTCTAACGTTATTTTTGCATCAATTGTGATAACGCAAAGTTTTTGTTCATCATAACCAAAAGATAAACGACATTCGATATCACTTTTTGGACTCTCCAAGCGCGTTATAGCTTGCATTGGATAATATCCAACGTAATCAAGCCGTTTTTGTGCCGCTTTGATAGGGTCAATTGTTAATGGTAATTTATTTTGCATAAGATATGCATACTACCTTAAAATTTTGTTTAGTGCAGCTAAAATCTGCACAATGCCGTAAGGCGCGCATCTTACCTTTAAATCAAGATTTCGTCAATGGGCATCGATAATATAATTTGTTTTAGTTGTTGATTATTACCTTAATATTTACTTTTTTGCGACTATTTTGCGCTTGCCAAGAACTTTCAGAAAATATATACGTTTAAGTATAAAACTTTTTAAATTTGCCTATTTATTATGATAATCGCCCAAAACTATCTTTTACAATTGCCGTAAAATCGTCAAAGTTTTGACTATCTAGCAAGCGCTTAGTCGCTTTCTCTTTTACAAAGTTAACAAATAGATTATAAATGCGCATCGCATCTTCATACTCATCTTTGCTGATCGCCAATAAAAAAATGACATGCGCTACCTCATTTTTATTCCAGACAATGCCTTGTGGCGCCAAAATCGTTGTGACAACGGTTTTTCTGGCCAGTAATCCTACTGAGTGAGGTATGGCGATGTTTTCTCCCAATAGAGTTGAAACAATTTTTTCACGTTCAACAACCGACGGATAAAAATCGCTATCAACATACCCTTGTTGAACTAATTTTGCGCAGACTTGGTTAAACAGTGTTTTTTGTGTCATTGGCTCATCGATAATAAAAAAGAATTTTTCATCGAAAAATCGCTCTATAATATAAGGCATAGTGCGATCGATCATCGCCAACCGCCCGAGCTGTTCAAGTTGGTAAGCCGTTGGGAAAGGCGCAATTTTAACAATCGGTTTATCTTTTTCGGTCAAACGAACGGTGGATACAACGAAGTCTTCTTCTACCTTTGTCAGTTGCTCATATGCACGATATGAAAGCGTGCGACTAATTTGAATATGGGGAAAATCCCGCTTAATTTTTGATTCAATCATCCGTAAAGTGGCATTACCAAGCTCGCTGACCAGCAAAATTTGCGCAAATCGCGCATGCCCGGCACTGTAATTACGCTCTAAAGCCACGCCAATATGTACCGCTAGATAACTTATTTCATCTTCGGTCATTTTTGCTTGAGTATAGTTTTTAGTATTTGCCAATGCTGAAAGCGTAATATCATAAGCAAAAGGATAATACTGTTTAATTTCATCCAATAAGGGATTGGTCGCTCTTATTTGATACTGTATCCTTGATAACATTGAGGAGATATGAATAAGGAGATCTTGCCGTAACTTGTTATCCTCCCGTAAATTATAGTGATAACAATCATTGATATAAGACAAGATATGTTCAACCAGTGCTAAACTTTTGGCTTGATTGGGTGATTCGGTCATGGTGCGCGAAATAATTTGAACACACAGATAATTAAACTCCGCTTCACCGAGTGGGTTGCCTAAAAAATGGGAGAACTCTTCTGATATTTCTCTGGCTGCGCCAATCACGGTTGAATCAATCTTATCGACCTGATATTCAATTAACTCATGCATTTGTGTGATACGAGTTATCGATACCGCACAACTATAGAGTAAATAGCTCTGACCTTCCGCCGTTAACTTTAATTCAAAACGCTCAAACTGATTTTGTAACACTTTTTCCAGATAGTTTAAATCAATATCATTTAAAATTATTTGTTTAAGCCTTTCAACAGTGATGAGGTCTTGCGCCAAATGGCGTTGCCATATAATGTCGGTTAAACATGCACGTATTGATGACTCATCGCCAACCAGACGCAATCCGTAATACGGGCGATTTTCGAGTGATAGATTATACTTATCTAAATACTGTTTTACTTCAAGAATATCATTTTGTAACGTGCTGCGGCTTAAAAACCATTTATCTGCAATATCATCCAATTTTACTGAGTGAGGTTGAGTTAAAAAGGCAATAAGCAGGGCTGAAAATCTTTCTTTACTGGTGCGTGGTAGTTGTTTTGTTGAAGGCACTATCGGCAGCGTTGCATAACAAACAGGATCTGATACAACAAGTTGATAACCCAGATTTTTGGTGTACTGAATTTGAGCACCATAGTTAGCTAATATATCATTAAGCGCTGCAATATCGGTTCGAATAGTACGCGTTGATACCGAAAAACGATTCGCTAACTCTTTTTGAGGTAGCGTCTCATTTTTTATCGTATCAAACAAATAGACTAATCGTTGATAAGAAAACATCATGTTAGATGTCATCACCTATCCTACTAATTTTTGCGTCATCGCCAACAGTTGTTTGACATCATCGGTACGGGTGGCACCTGTGGTTTTGTCGATAATTGCGCTATAAATATGCGGGATGATTTTTTTCACGCCGGCATTTAATGCTATTTTCATGATCGCTTCATAATTGTTTAAGTCAATACCGCCGGTTGGTTCAAGATAGAAATTGTGTTCAGCACAACATTTTGCCACATATTCAAATTCATCCTGATGCTTTAAGCCTCCCATAGGAAAATATTTAATTGAACTTCCGCCCATATCTTTTAATAAAGCAATCGCTGTTTCAACCGGCACAATTGCCGCTGGTGAGTGGCAGCTTAATGGGCCGGTTGCGATATTCACCAGCCCGACTTGACCGGTTGGCGACACTAAACCATTAATCACGGTCTGCTGTTGACCTAATAATGCTCGACTCGTTGCCACACCTGTAAACACTTGATTTACATGTTGTGGCTGTAGCGCCGCTGATAGTTGTGAAACCATGGTTGATTGGTTAGGATCACCGGCACCAAGGCCGATAGAAATCGCGTTATCGATAGCTTTGGCATATTGTTTCATATCATCGATCGCTGATTGGTTATCTTTATAGTTTTTAGATAAGATACCAACTACTACATGCGTTTGTGCTGCTTCATAAATAGCTTTGGCATTGTCAATTGAATTAGCCAACACATTCAAACAAACTCGGTCATGATAATAATTCGGCATTAGCTTCATTATTCTACTCCTTGAATAATATTTTTAATTTTGTGGTAAATCGTATCGAGTTGCGCGGATGTTACACTTCTTACATCAGCATCAACTTTGCCTTCATTGGCTTTGTATTGTCTGAAATAGACGGCAATATCACCTTGTTTCATTAAATCAACCATTTCAATTGCTGTTTTGCCTATCACTTTAGCATCAAAAGCGATTTCGGCTCTGGCAATATCCCGGCCGGCACTATCCCAAACCACTTTGGCCGATATTCCATTAAGCGCATTGAGTTTTTCAATAAAAGGCTGCATTTTGCTAACCATTTGTTGGCCGGTTTCATGTTTGGGGTCGTTAATATAAAGCTCAATGGCTCGAGTTAAGCCCAAAATACCTTCTTTACCCACTTTCATTGGTCGGCCGATGCCTTCTGACTGACGCTTTAACCATTCGATAGCTTGATGCCGACCAATGGCCAATCCACTAGTTGGCCCCTCAATTGCTTTAGCTCCGCTATAAATCACAATATCAGCGCCTTGCTGATAATAGGTCACTAAATCTTCCTCAGCTGCGGCATCAACAATTAAAGGGATCTGATATTTTTGGGCTACAGCTGCCGCCTGCGCAACTGACAGCATACTTTTTTGGACGCAGTGATGTGATTTAACATATAAAATAGCAGCAGTATTAACATTAATCAGTGAGGCAATATGGTCAGCATCACACTCATTAGCATAACCGGCTTCAACGACCACTCCCCCACCTAATGCAACCATGGTGCCAATCGGTGCACCAAAATTAACGTTATGCCCTTTTGCTACAATGATTTCACGAGGAACATTTTTAATCGATGAATGTAAATTAAATAACAGATCACGATCATCTTTCACAATCAAACCGGCAACAGCCTGTGCAATACCGGCAGACGCACAAGATACCACAACTGCATTTTCAACATTGAGTAAACGTGCAATATATTGCCCTGTTTTATCAATCAAATCTTTCATTTCAAAATATTCATTTAATCCTTGCGAGACAGTTTCGACCACTTCCGGCCTTGGTGTTGAAACACCCAATATTGTCATACGTCCTGAAGCATTAATCACTTTTTTTAAGTGATATTGACCATAAATATCTTTTTTAGCTGGAGATTCTAAGCTCATTTTTACTACCTTCTTGCGTGATTTGTATATGTATATCATCTTTTGCAACATCAGCAACAATGGAAGCTAACGGAACAAACTGTTCTTGACTTTGTCGTACCTCACCATGTGCATCTGATAATGAGGTTGGTTGCTGTTTAATATCAAAAATAGTTAAATCAGCATCATAACCCACAGCGATAAGACCTTTATTTTTGAGATGTAAGATCTGCGCTGGATTTACCGTTACACTATCAATAATTCGTTTTTTACTGTAATTTAGCGCGATAAATTTGGTCATAATATTTGCCAAACTCAATACCGGGCCATGTAAGCGATTTTTCGCATAGATATCTGAACTTATGGTATTAGGGTAAACACCTAAACATTTTGCCCGCTCAGCAACGGAAAAACTAAAACTTTCACCACCATGACCAATATCTAAAATCACGCCACTTTTAATAGCGGATTTCATCGAATCCCGTAAATTATTGTTCTTATCAAGGATTTGATTAGGCTTGCCATTAAAACAGTGAGTAATAATGTCACCTTCCGTCAATAAATCGGCGATCTCATCCAGATCCGGTGGATTGTTGCCAATATGAATCATCAACGGTAAACCACATTTTTTTTGGATCTTTTTGGCTTTAATTAAAGGCTCAATACCATTTTCACCCACCACACTCCGGCTCATCCTTACTTTGATTCCGACCACAAAATCAGGATATTTTATTAATGCTTGTTCAAATAAAAGCGCATCAATATTATCCATATTGGCAAGTTCACTTTGCGTTATTAAGCCGATTTTGGATATATTCAAAAATGAGTAAACATGGGTATGTGCTTGTCTGGCTAATTGATAAAATTTAGCCACATCAAGCGCACCGACACTCCCGGCATCAACGACCGATGTCACGCCGGCTTTTATACCAATTACATCAGGTTCGTCATAATATATAGGTGAATGCGCAAAGCAATGCGTATGTAAATCGATCCAACCGGCACTGATATAGTGTTTATTGCGTAGATCCAACACCCGTTTCGATCGAGCTAAAATCGAATTTGCAATCTCAGCAATTTGACCTTGTTCTATAGCGATATCGACACACGTCTCATCAATGAGTTTGGCATTTTTTATTATTAAATCATACATACGTTGTTCCAAATCCGCTGTAATTTAACCAACGACAGCGGAGAGTTAACATTAGACAATAGGAAATATTCCACCAAAAATCATCGCACCTAAAATTGCGCCACCAGTAATTGGCTTTTTCCAAATATAGAAAATGAGTGCGCCTAGTAAAGACCCTATGCCAATTGGAATAGAAGCAGCCATTGCAGATAAAATAATCATTGGTCCTAAAAAACGCCCCGAAGCATTACCCGCCCCCATCATGACATCAGCGCCAAAAGTTGAACCACCAGTGCTGTTAATGGTGAATTTTCGGATCAAAATGATAACTAAACCAATTAAGGCGCCTAACACGAAGCCAGTTACTAAAGCGATAAAGAAGTTTTCAATGGGTAGTGTATAACCACCGGCCAATAATAAGGCGGGTACGCCAAGCCCAATACCGGTTTGTAAAGCGCCACCGATATCGAGTATGCCAACTAAAGAGCCTTCAATCACACGAGCAAATAAAAAACTTGCCCCAAATGCGGCCACTGCACCATAATCCCCGGTGCTCATACCCGATTTGAGCATGGCAACAAAGGCAATTTCGTTAAAAGCGCCGATACCATAAACATAAAAGGTATGTGTCCCGGCAAAAATTCCGGCGGATAATAATCCACAAAGAATAGGAAACGACCAATCGGCATACCAGAAACTTTTATTTAGTGCTGTTTGTGTATTCATAATCATTTCCTATATTATTTAAACCAATAAGATAAACCGTCGCTAAATGCGTTTATCATCTTCATATCAAAGCCCCGGAAGTAGCCACTCATCACAAATAGCAAAATGACAGCAATTAACATAATTTTCATCATTCGATTCCAACCACTATCATCGACACCTTTACCGATAAGTATGCCTAACACCAGACCGGGAACGGCATTGCCCATAATTAACTGTGCCAGACCACCAAATAATGTTCCCCAAAACCCACTACGTCGCCCTGCATCTAAAGCTGCCAGCCAGAAAATAACCGGCATCACTGTTGCGACTAGCAAATTGGCAGCAGGCACAAGAACTTTTGTGGCAGTTATCTTTAACGAATCGGGAATAACCGATGTTGTTGTATTTAAAAACAGCACCACTATCATGCCGATGATTGCGCAGGCAATGGCCATTTTTTTAGGATCATGCAACGTTTCGCCAAGATTACGATTTTTAATCATCAATAAAGCACCGCCCCAGTTTGGAATAATGCGATGATCAACATCTTGGGTAAACGAACCTGCGGCAACGGATGATGCCCAGGCATTAAAAAAGAACCCTAAACCAAATGAAAAGTGCGCAGCCGGATCGCCTTCACAAGCGTTGAGCTCACCCAATGTCCGAAATGCCCCCATACCTTGATAAGTTGGGGCGTGAAACATCCTTGCCGCCCCGGCTCCAACCCCTAAACCACAAAGTCCACCAATAATGATTGACTTAAATGCAATGATGAGAATTTCCATAACTTTCCTTTTTTTGTTATTGAGAAGTAAATTCAATATGACTTAAATCAACAAAACAAACATCAACAGCCACATCGAGTGTAATGTCATAAATGGCCTTTTTTCTGGGTAAAAAGATAAATAAAAATCGTTCAGTGGTGATCTTCTTTATTGCTGATACGATTTGAATATTCAGCGGCTCTATACGCAACATCATATTGGATGAATTTTTAAGCACCTGTTTTTGTACCTGACTTAATGCATTAGCAAATGCACGTTGCTTAGAATCACCTTGACCTCTTACTCTTACTATTTGCTGTTGATTTTGTTTCATGCTGATATGCCCTTTTACTCACGAGGATTTTTTTTCAAAAATGCTTTGGCGATACGTTGCCCTAATTCTTCGGTATCCATAAAACCAAAACCCAGCACTTTACAGCCATCATTGATTGCCGTTTCTCCTTCTTCAATCGAACGCATTCCATGACGTTGGGTATAACCATATTTATTTTGGGCGGTAATTGCGCCAGCCCCACCACTACCACAAAATGAAAGACCTAAATCGGCATTTTCTTGATTCATCACATCTCCCAATTTCATATCGGCTGCCATACCGGGGATCACAATTGCTTGGCAGCCTTCTACCGAATTAATGCCTTGGGCAATTTTTTGTCCTTTTCCCATTCGATCGCCTATTACAATGATCACTTGAGCCATAATGTTTCTCCTTTCCATTTATTTTTTAATTTTTGTTTATCGATTCATTTGCTTTGGCTACGTCATAGTGAATAGCCAATAAATATGCTTCTTCTATTGGTAAATTATCGAATAAATTTACTGTTTTTTGCGCTAACGCTAAGGACTCTTCAGATAGTTGGTCAAATAAAGTGAGATCGAGTTCAGGTAATTGTTCTAAAGTTTTAGCCCGTTGAACCATGGATTTAATATGGGAATAGAGCATCAATTTTTGCACCTCATTTTGTACAATTTGATGCTCAGCTAACCAAGTATTAATAATGTTGATAGTGTTTTCTGTCACCTCTTCAAGCGTCAGATCATCTTCGATCATGCGAAATTTTATTTGAGTCATAATCACTAGCATTGTCTGTTTTGAGAATGAATAAAGCCTAAATCAAACCATAAGCAATGTGGATAGAGAGTTTTTCCTACAACAATAGGAAATTTTTTATTATGGGGGTTTTATCGTAGGACAAGCAGACTTAATCTTGCTTGATAGGTCAATTTTGATAAATAAATGATTGTTAATTTTGTGAGTTAGATCATAAAAATTAACACGATTTTTCTAAAAAAAGACGATGAATCAATGGGCATAACAACACTGTTTTAACCAACATTAAAGGCTACATAAATCAGAAAATGTTATCGCTGATTGCAGCGAGATATGTTGTGGCTAAATTTTTAAATAGGGAAGGATGGTAAAAAATAAACTACCATTAATCGATATGATTAAGGCGCATATAGCGCCTTATTTTTTATCCCATTTACCAGCTACCGGAAGCGCCACCTCCACCACTGCGACCACCACCGCCGCCGCTAAAGCCGCCACCTCCGCCGAAGCCACCGCTAGAACCACCAAAACCGCCTCCTCCTCGATGATTTCCTCTTCCGCCACCAGCTCCGGGAGTCACAATGCGGCTGGCAATGGTACTCAAAATAAATACCACAAACATGATAAATACTATCATAAATATATCGCGCATATGCCAAAGGGTGAATCCACCAACAGATAGTGCGTTAAATAAACCTGTATATAAACATCGTTTAGTTTTATCTTTACGATAAAATAAGTTAGCAAGTGTAAGGCAGATAAAAAATGACACCAGCGCATAATTACTCAACATGGAAGTAAAATCTTCTGATGATAACAAGTTAGAGCCTTGTTCGTTATCTTCACTTTTCGGGGTAGGATTATCAATTTCTTGTTTCAGTACAGATAAGGCATTATGAATTCCTTGATAATAGTTATTTTGTCGAAATTGTGGCGCTAATTGTTCACGAATAATTTTACTGGCCACTAAGTCGGTAATAGTTCCTTCAAGCCCATAGCCAACTTCAATTCGCATACGTTTATCATCTTTTACAATAAGTAATAAAATACCATTGTCTTGTCCTTTTCGACCGATTTTCCATTGAATAAAGACTCTATCTGCGTATTGTTCTACCGTTTCATTATCCAGTTTGGCAATCATTAAAACCGCTATTTGGGCACCATCGGTTCGAGGCTTTTCAAAGTCAATTAGACTTGATTCTAATGACTCTTTTTGAGAATCGGTTAAAGTATGGGTCGTGTCGATAACACGATGTGCAAATTCCGGGATGTCGGTTAGCCCATAACAAAACCAACTGAATATTAACAATAAACTACTTAGAAAATATCTTTTCATGGTATTTTTTGCCTTATGATTAACAACGCTAAATAAAATTTTACTTTTTCTGTTTTACAACAAACAGTTAATTGCGATCCATTTTATAAAGCGTTGAGACAAGATATCGTTGGTTAACTAAAACTATTATATAGCCAAATCACAATCTTACTATTAAAACTTAATAAGTATGATCTTTGTTCATCTCATTACCAACGACCGGATGCACCGCCACCGCCACTGCGGCCGCCACCTCCATCTTGGGAATTTCTACTCGAATCACCAGATGAAGATCGACTGCTACTGTCACTCTCGCTATGACTTTCTATAGTACCGTTTTTACGACTGATAGCGGTAAATAACAAGTTAGCAAACACATAATTTATAGTGCCGTTTTTACAACTGATAGCGATAAATATAGCGATGATTAACAAGTTAGCAAACACATAGTTTATAACAAAAATAAAAACGACATCGGTCAGATCTAAGTCACTAAAACCGTCAACACACCAAGTTACAAAAAGGATAAACAAGCTATTTGATAGTGATGTGATAATAATGCGTTTAAATATATTTTTTTCGAATTTAACCGTTAAGGCTAAACACACAAGAAAAGAACACACTTTCCAACTTAATTGAGCGATCCAGTGAAACAACATATCTAACATTTCACTCAAGCCAATTGTCTGATTATCCTGGGTTTGATTCTCTAAATAAATATTATTACCAATTATGGCACTTTTTAATACCGACACTGCATCATCAATGCCCTGATAATAGTTATTTTGCTTAAATTGTGGGGCTAACTGTTCCCGAATGATGTGACTAGCGACTAAATCGGTAACAATGCCTTCAAGCCCATACCCCACTTCAATACGCATCTGTCGGTCATCTTTTGCCACTAACAATAAAATGCCATTATCCAGATCTTTTTTACCAATTTTCCATTGGTTAAAAACTCTCTGCGCATACTGTTCTATGGTTTCATTGTCGAGTTTTGCGATCATCAAAACGGCTATTTGTGCGCCATCAGTCCTAGAGTGTTCAAATTGAATTAGGCTCGATTCTAAAGAATTGACTTGCGATGCACTTAAGGTATTGGTTGTATCGATAATATGGCTATTAAACGCAGGAATTTCAGTCAAACCATAACTAAACCAACTCAACATTAACAACATACTCAATAAAACATATCTTTTCATTACATTTTGTCCAAAATGACCTGCTATAGAATAATATTATGACTTTTCAAAAGCGCATATCAAAAGCTAATCGACTCTATTTATTTCAGGTTTAAGTTATACAAGACATCAATTGATAGAAATGACTATTATATAGCCAGATAACAATTTTGCTATTAACATCTGCTTTTTTTATCAAGTTTTGCCGTCATGGAAATTTGGCACGATTTATTTTGTATTGGGGAAACTCAATAGAGCATTATTGTGAAGTATATCTATGTGATCGAGTTAACGTATGGTCATAACGATAACTCGATTTTAAAGGAAGAGAATTTCAGTTGATTGATAGCTAAACCAACTGATGATTCACAGCAAACTCAACGCTCAATATTTTTTGACAATCTTGATTATTGAAAGTTAACTGCGGGTGCATTTGAAATTTCCTTTTCATTTTCAACCGTAAATTGTTGTTTTGGCCCGGTACCTAAAAAGCCTGCTATCCAGTTATTCGGTATTTGGCGGATATAGATATTAAATGATTGTACTGCTTGTATATATCGTCCACGGGCAACAGCAATGCGATTTTCGGTGCCTTCTAGCTGGCTCATCAGATCCTGAAAAAGTGAACTGGCTTTAAGATCAGGATAGTTTTCACTGACAGCAATTAAGTGGCTTAAAGCAGTGCTTAATTCAGATTGTGCTTGTTGGAATTTGGCAAATAAAGCCGGATCGGTTAGCTGATCAGCATTGATTTGAATTGAGCCAACTTTACTTCTTGCATCGGTCACTTGAGTTAACACTTCTTTTTCGTGTGTAGTATAACCTTTAACCGCATTAACTAAATTTGGGGTTAAATCTGCCCGACGTTTATATTGGTTAACGACTTCTGACCACGCAGCAGCCACGCCTTCGTCACGGGTTTGGATACCGTTGTAACGGCTAAAGCAGAAAAATGCCGCAATAATAACTAACACCAAAACAACTAATAATAATTTTGATTTCATTGTAGATTCCTATAAATAGTTGAATTTATGGATAGCTTAACAAATGAATACATCAAAAATAGAAATAAAATAAGCTATCTACGTAATTAATAAACACTCAGTTATCACTTGAATTTAAATTTCATCAACAAATTTATTTACCCTATTTCAAAAAAAGAAGAATTAACTCGATAAAATTAAAATATGTATGTTAATAATAGATAGTCTAACCAATACGTAATCGGTTATGTTGCAAGCTAATGTCAGCTAAATCCATTTAGTTTAGGATAATTTATTTCATATTATATCCATTTTTACATTGCATGCTATTTATATTGCTAATTTACTCATAAAAATAAGCCGCTTATTTTGTATTGTAGATCACAAAATGACGATTAATTATGATTAATGTCGATTTTATAAATTCACAAAAATAAGCGGCGTTCTATTTGAAATTAATTACAATACACTTTCAAAGCATTCTAATTGCGCTGGCTCATAATAGATATCATGATTGTTTGGTCTATTGCCAGTATTACGATGTGTATGTTTGAATTGTTCAGAATTCACCCAAGCTTCGAAATCGGCTTTCGATTCCCACTCGGCAAATGATGAAAATAACGTATAATTTTCGTCAGTTTTCCCTTTTAAAAAATAAAAACGATTAAATCCTTTCATCTCTTTTAAATGGCTATCACGGTTACGCCATATTTCAATAAAAGTATCTTCGCTACCTCGTTTTACTTTAAAGCGATTCATGACAATATACATATTAAAACTCCTTTTTTTATTATAGAGATAAAAAAATAGCACGTGCTTACACGTGCTATTTTAATAACTTAGTCTTACTGACTATTGGTTTTCTTCTGCAGAATTAAGTAATTCAGCTAAGTTAGCGCTTGCTTCTTCAGCAGAAACAGTTGTTTGAATTTCATCGCTTGCAGGTACTGCACGTTTACGTAAACGTTCTTTATGGTAAGCATAACCTGTACCAGCAGGAATCAATCGACCAACAATGACGTTTTCTTTCAAGCCACGTAATTCGTCGTTTTTACCTGCAACAGCTGCTTCGGTTAATACGCGAGTCGTTTCTTGGAATGATGCCGCAGAAATAAACGATTCAGTTGTTAACGATGCTTTAGTAATACCAAGCAGATCGTGTAAGTAAACAATAGGCTCTTTACCTTGCGCTTCAAGTTCACGATTGATAATCTTCAAGCGTGAAACTTCAAGTTGTTCACCGTCAAGTAGACGAGAACCGCCCGGATGAATAACTGTCGCTTTACGTAACATCTGACGAACAATAACTTCAATGTGTTTATCATTGATTTTTACACCTTGTAGGCGATAAACTTCTTGAACTTCGTTAACGATGTAACGTGTCACCGCATTTACACCACGTAAGCGTAAAATATCATGCGCTGATTCAGGACCGTCAGAAATCACATCACCACGGCCAACTTGTTCGCCTTCAAATACGTTAAGTTGACGCCATTTTGGAATCATCTCTTCATACGGCTCACTACCATCTAATGGCGTGATAATTAAGCGACGTTTACCTTTGGTCTCTTTACCGAACGAGATAATACCGTCGATTTCAGCAAGAATTGCCGGTTCTTTTGGTTTACGTGCTTCAAATAAGTCAGCAACACGTGGTAAACCACCGGTAATATCTTTAGTACCAACCGATGCTTGTGGAATACGAGCAAGGGTATCACCGACATTGATTTCAGCGCCGTCTTCTAACTGCACTAATGCTTTACCCGGTAAGAAGTATTGCGCAAGCATTTCAGTGCCGGCGACATAGATATCTTTACCTTTAGCATCAACAATTTTGATTGCTGGACGTAAATCTTTACCGACACCTGTTCTTTCTGCTACATCTAAAATCACAATAGATGAAAGCCCGGTTAATTCGTCGGTTTGACGGGTAATAGTTTGACCATCAACCATATCAACAAATTTAACAAAGCCTTTCGCTTCAGAGATAACAGGCATTGTATGCGGATCCCAGTTTGCAACTGTTTCACCAGCATCAACCGCAGCGCCATTACCTTTAGTTAAAATCGAACCATAAGGAACTTTGTAAGTCTCTTTCATTCGACCTAAATCATCAATAATGGTTAACTCAGCATTACGAGAAGTGATAACCAGTTTCTTATCCGGGTTAGTCACAAATTTAGCATTGGTTAATTTAATGCTACCTTTATTTTTAACCTGAACACTAGATTCTGCTGCCGCACGTGATGCCGCACCACCAATGTGGAACGTACGCATGGTTAACTGTGTACCTGGCTCACCGATTGACTGAGCAGCGATAACACCGATTGCTTCACCTTTATTTACCAGGTGACCACGGGCTAAGTCACGACCATAACATTTCGCACACACACCAAAATCAGTATCACACGAAACCACAGAGCGAACTTTTACGCTATCAACAGATTCTGCTTCCAGTAAATCACAATAACTTTCATCAAGTAATGTGTTACGTGGAATTAAGATATCTGTACTACCCGGTTTTAATACATCTTCAGCTGCTACACGACCTAAAACACGTTCACGAAGTGGCTCTTTAACATCTCCACCTTCGATAACTGGTGTCATTACTACGCCTTCTAATGTGCCACAGTCATCTTCGATAACAACTAAATCTTGTGCCACATCAACTAAACGACGAGTTAAGTAACCTGAGTTCGCAGTTTTTAACGCCGTATCAGCAAGACCTTTACGTGCACCATGGGTAGAAATAAAGTACTGTAGTACGTTTAACCCTTCACGGAAGTTTGCTGTAATTGGTGTTTCGATGATAGAACCATCCGGTTTTGCCATCAAGCCACGCATACCAGCTAACTGACGAATCTGCGCCGCAGAACCCCGAGCACCTGAGTCGGCCATCATATAGATGCTGTTGAAAGAAGATTGAACTTCTTCTTTACCTTCACGGTTAATCACTTTTTCCGTTGATAAGTTATCCATCATGGCTTTAGCAACACGTTCATTGGCTGCCGCCCAGATATCGATAACTTTGTTATAGCGTTCGCCAGCGGTAACTAAACCTGATTGGAACTGCTCTTGAATTTCAGCAACTTCGATTTCAGCTTCATTGATGATTTGTAATTTCTTCGCCGGAATTTCCATATCATCAATACCAACCGATACACCTGAACGTGCTGCATAAGCAAATCCTGTGTACATCACTTGGTCAGCTAAAATAACGGTTTCTTTCATGCCTAGTTGGCGATAACAGATATTTAAAATACGTGAAATCGCTTTTTTACCTAATGGCTGATTGATAACTGAAAAACTCATACCTTTAGGCATGATTAACCATAAAATAGCACGGCCAACAGTGGTATCAATAACTGATGTTGTATCTTCCCATTCGCCAACGCTATTACGATGACTTTCAGTGATACGTACTTTAACTTTTGCATGTAATTCAACTAAACCTAAACGATACAGTTTTTCTGCTTCTTTAGGTCCGGTTAATACCATGCCTTCACCTTTAGCATTAATTTTATCACGAGTCATATAGTAAAGACCTAATACCACGTCCTGAGAAGGAACGATGATAGGCTCACCACTCGCAGGTGAAAGAATATTGTTAGTTGACATCATCAACGCACGCGCTTCTAATTGCGCTTCTAACGTCAATGGAACATGCACCGCCATTTGGTCACCATCGAAGTCAGCATTGAATGCCGCACAA
Source organism: Gilliamella sp. B3172 (assembly GCF_026536465.1). NCBI lineage: Bacteria > Pseudomonadati > Pseudomonadota > Gammaproteobacteria > Orbales > Orbaceae > Gilliamella > Gilliamella sp. B3172. Next base: position 32,128 of record NZ_JAFNOA010000009.1, read on the forward strand.
ACCAATGGATGTAACTGAATCGCTTTACCTTCAATCAAGATAGGTTCAAACGCTTGAATACCTAATCGGTGAAGTGTTGGAGCACGGTTTAGTAGTACCGGATGTTCACGGATAACTTCATCTAAGATATCCCAAACAATTGCATCTTCACGTTCAACCATTTTCTTGGCTGCTTTAATGGTGGTTGCATAACCACGACGCTCTAATTTACCGTAAATAAATGGTTTGAATAATTCAAGTGCCATTTTCTTCGGTAAACCACATTGATGTAATCGTAAGTATGGACCTACAGTGATTACTGAACGACCTGAGTAGTCAACACGTTTACCTAATAAGTTTTGACGGAAACGACCTTGCTTACCTTTAATCATATCGGCAAGTGATTTTAATGGACGTTTGTTAGAACCGGTAATTGCACGACCACGACGACCATTATCAAGTAATGCGTCAACAGATTCTTGTAACATACGTTTTTCGTTACGTACGATAATATCCGGCGCCGCCAAATCTAATAAACGTTTTAAACGGTTATTACGGTTAATCACACGACGATATAGATCGTTCAAATCTGATGTTGCAAAACGTCCGCCGTCTAGTGGTACTAATGGACGTAAATCAGGTGGCAACACAGGTAATACGTTTAAGATCATCCATTCCGGTTTATTTTCTGATTGAATGAATGCTTCAATAATCTTAATACGTTTAGTCAGTTTTTTACGTTTAGTTTCAGAATTGGTAGTTGCAAGCTCATCACGTAGTGCTTCACATTCAGCTTGCACATCGATATTACGTAATAATTCTTGAATCGCTTCGGCACCCATACGAGCATCGAATTCATCACCAAACTCTTCTAACGCATCTAAATACTGTTCTTCTGTTAAAATTTGACCGCGTTCTAAGTTTGTCATTCCGCCGTCAAGAACCATAAATGATTCAAAATAAAGCACACGTTCAATGTCACGAAGTGGCATATCTAATAAAAGACCAATACGTGATGGTAATGATTTTAAAAACCAAATATGTGCAGTTGGCGATGCAAGTTCAATATGCCCCATACGCTCACGACGTACTTTGGCTTGAGTAACTTCAACACCACATTTTTCACAGATCACACCACGGTGTTTTAAACGTTTATATTTTCCACATAAACATTCATAATCTTTTACTGGTCCAAAAATACGTGCACAAAACAATCCGTCACGTTCCGGTTTGAACGTACGATAGTTGATTGTTTCAGGTTTTTTCACTTCACCAAAAGACCATGAACGGATCATATCAGGAGAGGCAAGGCCTATCTTGATAGCATCAAAATCTTCTGTTTTTGTTTGTGCTTTTAGAAACTTTAGTAAGTCTTTCACAATTGACTCCTATGGAGTTAAACCAATTAGATAACTTATTATTGCTAATAAGTTATCCCTATAAATAGAAATCATTTAAGTTAGCGAAGATTACTCTTCGTCTAACTCGATATTAATACCTAACGAACGAATCTCTTTTAATAATACATTAAACGATTCTGGGATCGCAGGTTCCATACGATGATCACCATCTACAATATTTTTATACATCTTAGTACGACCGTTCACGTCATCTGACTTAACAGTTAACATTTCTTGTAAGGTGTAAGCTGCACCATATGCTTCAAGTGCCCACACTTCCATCTCACCGAAACGTTGTCCACCAAATTGAGCTTTACCGCCCAATGGTTGTTGAGTAACAAGACTATATGAACCAGTAGAACGAGCATGCATTTTGTCATCAACTAAGTGATTTAACTTAAGCATGTACATGTAACCAACGGTAACCGGGCGTTCAAATTGTTCACCAGTTCGGCCATCATACAATGTAATTTGACCTGAAGTTGGTAAATCACCCAGCTCAAGTAATGACTTGATTTCTTGCTCTTTTGCACCGTCAAACACTGGTGTAGCAAGTGGCATACCATTACGTAAGTTTTGTGCTAAAGTCATCACTTCTTGATCGGTAAATTCAGCTACATTGACTTTTTGTGCCGCACCTAGACCAAGATCATAAGCTTTTTGGATAAATTCACGTAACTTAGCTAACTCTTGTTGCTCTTTTAGCATGGTATCAATTTTTTGACCAATACCTTTAGCAGCCATACCTAAGTGAGTTTCCAGGATCTGTCCAATATTCATACGAGACGGAACACCTAGTGGGTTTAACACGATATCAACCGGACGGCCTTTGTCATCATATGGCATATCTTCAATTGGGTTAATTTTCGAAATAACCCCTTTGTTACCATGACGACCCGCCATTTTATCACCCGGTTGGATTTGGCGTTTAACCGCTAAGTAAACTTTAACAATTTTAAGCACACCAGGTTGTAGATCATCACCTTGTGTGATCTTCATGCGCTTAGCTTCAAGTTTCTTGTTAAACTCAGCTTTGATCTCTTCGTGCTGCTCAGCAAGTTGCTCTAATTGCTCTTGCTTGCTTTCGTTTGAGATACCAATTGTTAGCCATTTTTCACGTGGTAGTGCATCTAATTTTTCTGCCTTAATTCCACCTGAAATTAACACATCACGAATACGAGCAAATAATGCTGCTTCTAAGATCTTAAGCTCTTCAGTCAGATCTTTTCGTGCTTGTTTAAGTTGCATATCTTCAATTTCAAGTGCACGTTTATCTTTTTGTACACCATCGCGAGTGAAGACTTGAACATCAATAACCGTACCAGAAACACCGTTTGGTACACGTAATGAAGTATCTTTAACATCAGATGCTTTTTCACCGAAAATAGCACGTAGTAATTTCTCTTCTGGTGTTAATTGCGTTTCGCCTTTAGGCGTTACTTTACCAACCAGAATATCACCACCTTTCACTTCAGCACCGATATAAACAATACCGGATTCATCTAATTTAGATAGTGCTGCTTCACCCACATTAGGAATATCGGCAGTAATCTCTTCCGCACCTAATTTAGTGTCACGAGATACACAAGATAGCTCTTGAATATGAATCGATGTAAAACGGTCATCTTGTACCACTTTTTCAGAAACTAAAATAGAATCCTCGAAGTTATAACCATTCCATGGCATAAATGCCACGCGCATATTTTGACCAAGTGCTAACTCACCTAAATCGGTTGATGGACCGTCTGCAAGTACATCGCCACGTTCAACTTTTTCGCCTAATTCCACGCATGGAATTTGGTTAATACAAGTATTTTGGTTAGAACGGGTATATTTAGTTAAGTTGTAAATATCAATACCTGTTTCACCGGCATACATTTCATCATCGTTAACGTTAATAACAATACGTGAAGCATCAACATATTGTACTGTACCGCCACGACGAGCAACCGCTGTTACACCTGAGTCAACCGCAACCGCACGTTCCATACCCGTACCAACAAATGGTTTTTCTGCTTTTAACGTCGGCACAGCTTGACGTTGCATGTTCGCACCCATCAAGGCACGGTTCGCATCATCGTGCTCAAGGAATGGGATTAATGAAGCACCAACAGAAACGATTTGTTGTGTTGATACGTCCATATAATGAACTTGTTCCGGGCTGTATAAACCAGATTCACCATTTAAACGGCAAGTCACTAAATCTTCTTTAAAGCGACCATTGTCATCAAGGTTTGAGTTAGCCTGAGCAATAACAAATTCACTTTCGTCAATTGCTGATAAATAGTTAATTTCATCAGTTACAATACCGTCAATCACTCGGCGGTATGGCGTTTCTAAGAATCCGTATTCATTGGTACGTGAATAAACCGCTAATGAGTTAATCAAACCGATGTTTGGACCTTCCGGCGTTTCAATCGGACATACACGACCATAATGAGTTGGATGTACGTCACGCACCTCAAAGCCTGCACGTTCACGAGTTAAACCACCCGGACCTAACGCCGAAATACGACGTTTATGTGTTATTTCAGATAATGGATTGTTTTGATCCATAAACTGTGATAACTGGCTAGAACCAAAGAACTCACGGATTGCCGCTGAGATTGGTTTAGCATTAATCATATCTTGTGGCATTAATGAATCAAGATCGCCTAAAGATAGACGCTCTTTCACAGCTCGTTCTACACGAACTAAACCAATACGGAATTGGTTTTCTGCCATTTCCCCAACGCTACGAATACGACGATTACCTAAATGGTCGATATCATCCACTTCGCCATGACCATTACGGATAGCGATAAGTTTTTTCATAACATCAACGATATCGCCTTTCGTTAAGACGCTTTCGCCTTCAATATCGTCACGCCCTAAAGAACGGTTGAACTTCATTCGTCCAACAGCAGAGAGATCATAACGCTCGTCAGAGAAGAATAAGTTGTCAAATAACGCTTCGGCAGCCTCTTTTGTTGGTGGCTCGCCCGGACGCATCATTCGATAGATTTCAACTAATGCACCTAAACGATCACGAGTTGAATCGACATTCAATGTTTCAGAAATGAATGGACCATGATCTAAGTCATTAGTGAATAAGGTTTCAATTTTCTTATGACCTGCGTTGGTTAATTCCAATAATAGTTCTAATGAAATTGGTGTATTAGCAGCGGCAATAATTTCGCCCGTTGCTTCATTGACATAATTTTTTGCCAGAACTTTATTAACGATATATTCAACAGGTACATCAATTTTAGTAACTTTGTCTTTTTCCAGTTCACGGATATGGCGCGCAGTGATTCGACGACCTTTTTCAGCATAAACTTTGCCTTTAGATTCAATATCAAATAGCGCTGTTTCACCACGTAAACGCTCCGGAACAAGATCCATTTTTAATTTTGATTTGCCAACTTCAAAAATGGTCTTTTCAAAGAATATATCTAAAATTTCTTCAGTTTCATAACCTAACGCACGTAGAATGATTGTTGCTGGTAGTTTACGACGACGGTCAATACGAGCAAAAAGATTATCTTTTGGATCAAATTCGAAATCAAGCCAAGAGCCACGATAAGGAATAATCCGAGCATTATATAAAACTTTACCAGAAGAGTGTGTTTTACCTTTATCACTATCAAAGAACACACCAGGACTACGATGTAATTGTGATACGATTACACGTTCTGTACCGTTGATCACAAATGTTCCGTTGTCCGTCATTAAAGGAATTTCGCCCATGTAGACGTCTTGCTCTTTAATATCTTTTACTGTTCCTTCTGGCGCATCTTTATCATAAATAACTAAACGTAATTTTACGCGCAACGGTGCTGAGTAAGTGATCCCTCTAATTTGACATTCTTTAACATCAAACACAGGTTCGCCCATTTTAAAGCTCACGTATTGTAACTCAGCGTTACCACTATAACTTTTTATCGGAAATATTGAACGAAAAGCGGCTTCTAGACCATATTGACCTTCCGGGTCTTGCTCAATAAATTTCTGGAACGAATCAAGTTGAATAGAAAGAAGATACGGTATATCCAAGACTTGTGGACGCTTACCAAAATTCTTACGAATTCGTTTTTTCTCGGTATAAGAGTAAACCATTAGTTCCTCAACTTGCTTATCTGCTATTTTAGCATGATTAAATATTCATCAGGGGGTACTACCTTTAAATAATAACGCCTGACACCTCATCGAAAATATCTATAAATATCAATTGATTAGGCTTAATAAATATACTATTTCTTTATTACTTCTTATTGATAATCTTAAAATAAAATTCTTTGACTTATTACAGCGCAAAAAGGCTGGAGGTAAAAAACCCCCAGCCATTTAGCTTGCTTTTGATAAACTTATTTAAGTTCGACAACTGCACCAGATTCTTCAAGTGCCTTTTTAAGTTCATCTGCATCAGCTTTGCTAACGCCTTCTTTAACTGTTGCTGGAGCTGATTCAACAAGATCTTTAGCTTCTTTTAAGCCTAAACCAGTTGCACCACGAACGGCTTTGATAACCGCTACTTTGTTAGCGCCAACATCTTTTAAGATTACATCAAATTCAGATTTTTCTTCTGCTGCTTCAGCTGGACCAGCTGCTGCAACTGCTACAGCTGCTGCTGCAGAAACGCCAAATTTTTCTTCCATCATTGATACAAGTTCAACAACGTCCATTACAGACATTTCAGCAACTGCATCTAAAATTTGTTCTTTAGTGATAGACATAATATAGTTTCCCAAATTTACATTTTTTTAATTGATAAAATTCACAATCACAGCGCTATTAAGCAGCTTGTTTTTGATCGCGAACCGCTGCAAGAGTACGAACCAATTTGCCAGCTGCGGCTTCTTTCATGGTTGACATCAAGCGAGCTAATGCTTCTTCATAAGTAGGTAATGTTGCTAAGCGATCAATGTTCGCTGCGGTAATCAACTCACCTTCAAAGGCTGCGGCTTTAATCTCAAAATTATCATTTTCTTTAGCGAACGCTTTAAAAATACGCGCTGCGGCACCTGGGTGCTCGTTTGAAAATGCAATTAGAGTAGGACCAACAAACGTATCTTTTAAACACTCATATTGAGTGTCCTCTACAACACGGCGTAATAGCGTATTACGAACAACACGCATATAAACACCAGCTTCACGAGCAGATTTACGTAATGCAGTCATTTTTTCTACAGTTACGCCACGAGAGTCAGCAACAACTGCAGATAGCGCACCTTTGGCGATTTCGTTAACTTCAGCAACAATTTCTTGTTTATTTTGAAGATTTAGTGCCATTGGTATTGCTCCTGGATTAAACTAGGCAAAGCCTAGACTGATTTTAACTAGTTACACACGTAACTAGCATAACCACGATGAGCAGAATTCCTGTATTATATCTTATCAGGTTCTGTCACCGTCTACGTAGGAAAATTAAGTAATCAAATAACAATTACACCTACGGTCTTGGACGGGGTCTGGTTAAGGCCAGACACCAACCGATTTTTTGTTTAACTGGCTAACAGCTAATTAAACAGTTGCATTTAATGTTGCTTGATCGATAGCAACACCAGCGCCCATTGTTGTAGAAAGGCTTACTTTCTTAATAAATACGCCTTTTGATGAAGCTGGTTTTGCACGTTTTAATGCAACAAGTAATGCTTCTAAATTCTCTTTAAGCTTATCTGCATCAAAATCAGCTTTACCGATAGTAGTATGGATAATACCATTTTTATCATTACGGTAACGGATTTGACCAGCTTTAGCGTTTTTCACTGCTTCAGCAACGTTAGGTGTTACAGTACCGACTTTAGGGTTTGGCATTAAACCACGTGGCCCTAAAATTTGACCTAATTGACCAACAACACGCATAGCGTCTGGAGATGCAATAACAACATCAAAATCCATTTCGCCTTTTTTGATTTGATCAGCAAGATCGTCCATACCAACTAATTCAGCACCAGCTTCTTTAGCGGCTTCAGCATTTGCGCCTTGTGTGAACACAGCAACACGAACACTACGTCCGGTACCATGTGGAAGCACGATTGCGCCACGAACGTTTTGATCTGATTTACGTGAATCGATACCTAAATTAACAGCAACGTCAACGCTTTCAGTAAATTTAGCAGTAGCAAGCTCTTTTAATAAAGCGATTGCTTCATTGATTTCATATTGTTTAGTCGCATTCACTTTTTCGCGGATAAGTTTAGCTTTCTTAGATAATTTAGCCATGAATTAACCCTCCACTTCCAAGCCCATTGAACGTGCAGTTCCTTCGATAGAACGCATCATCGTTTCAATGGTAGCACCATTCATATCTGCAGCTTTTAATTCAGCGATTTCGCGAATTTGCGCACTCGTTACTTTACCAACTTTTTTCTTGTTAGGTTCGCCAGAACCAGACTTGATTTTTGCAGCTTTTTTCAATAATACAGCTGCTGGTGGGGTTTTAGTAACAAAAGTAAATGAACGGTCAGAATATACTGTAATAACAACAGGAATAGGTAGACCTTTTTCCATGCTTTCTGTTTTAGCGTTAAATGCTTTACAGAATTCCATGATGTTAACACCATGTTGACCAAGTGCTGGACCAACTGGTGGACTAGGATTTGCTGCACCAGCTGCAACTTGCAACTTGATGTAGGCTTGTACTTTCTTTGCCATTTTAGGTTCCTTTTCTCGGGTGCAAACGCCTCTATTAATAACCAATATTAATAAATAGACAGCTCCCCTAAGTTAAATGAGGGCAGAATTATCCTACAACAAATAAAAAAATGCAAGTTTTATTTATTAAAGGATAAACCAAAAGCAGGGCTATCACCCTGCCTTAAGTTAATATGTTTAAAAACAATAAGTTAAAGTACGTTTACTGCATTAAGCTCTTTAAATGCAAGTTCTAAACGTGAAACTAAAGACTCTTGACCTTTACGTAACCATACGCGTGGATCATAGTATTTTTTATTTGGCGCATCGGCACCTTCAGGGTTACCTAATTGACCCTGTAAGTAAGCTTCGTTCGCTTTATAATATTCTAAGATACCTGCCCAGTTAGCCCATTGAGTATCAGTATCAATGTTCATTTTAACAACACCGTAACTTACTGCTTCAGCAATCTCTTCTGGTGTAGAGCCCGAACCGCCATGGAATACGAAGTTTAGTGATTTTTCAGGTAAATTGAATTTTTCTGATATAAATTTTTGAGAGTTATCAAGAATTTTTGGCGTTAATTTAACATTACCTGGTTTATAAACACCATGTACGTTACCGAATGCAGCCGCAATGGTAAAACGAGGGCTAATTGCGCTTAAACGTTCATAAGCGTAAGCAACGTCTTCTGGTTGAGTATAAAGTGCTGAACTATCCATATGGCTATTGTCAACACCGTCTTCTTCACCACCAGTACAACCTAATTCAAGTTCTAATGTCATTTTCATTGCAGACATACGAGCAAGATATTGACAACAAATATCAATATTATCTTTTAATGTCTCTTCAGATAGATCGATCATATGTGAAGAAAATAGTGGTTTACCGGTTTTAGCAAAATGCGTTTCGCCAGCATCAAGTAATCCATCAACCCATGGTAATAATTTTTTTGCACAATGGTCAGTATGAACAATAACAGGCACGCCATATTTTTCAGCCATAAGGTGAACATGTTTAGCACCAGAAATCGCACCTAAAACAGCAGCTTCTTGCCCATCTAATTTCAATCCTTTACCTGCGATAAATTGAGCGCCACCGTTAGAGAATTGAACGATAACAGCAGAACCAACTTTAGCCGCAGTTTCAATTACTGCATTAATTGTATTAGTGTCAACACAGTTAACAGCGGGTAATGCAAAATTATTTTCACGAGCAACTTGAAACACTTTTTGAACATCATCACCGGTTACAACACCAGGTTTAACGACATCAGAAATCTTTGTAGCCATTTTAATACCTATAAATTTATTTATATAAAAATTAAAGGATGAGTGATTGACTCATCCTTCATATAGAAAACTATTACGCTTTTGCTCTCTCTTCTAGCATTGCAACAGCAGGAAGTTTTTTACCTTCTACAAACTCTAGGAAGGCACCGCCACCAGTTGAAATATAAGAGATTTTATCTTCAATACCAAATAAATCAATCGCAGCTAATGTATCACCACCACCAGCAATTGAGAAGCCATCGCTATCAGCAATTGCTTTAGCAACAATCTCAGTACCACGACGGAAATTAGGGAACTCAAATACGCCTACAGGGCCATTCCATAAGATCGTTTTGGCTTTTTTGATAATGTCGGCTAATGCTTCAGCTGATTTGTCGCCTAAATCAAGAATTTGTTCATTTTCTTTAACATCGGCAACTGATTTTTCAGTCGCTGTTGCTGTTTCGCTAAATTCAGTTGCAACACGCACATCAGTCGGGACAGGAATATGGCAGTTAGCCATTAATTTTTTCGCTTCAGGGATTAAATCAGCTTCATAAAGTGATTTACCAACATTGTAGCCTTCTGCTGCGATGAAAGTATTAGCAATACCACCACCAACGATAATTTGATCGGCAATTTTTGATAAAGAATCAAGTACAGTTAATTTAGTTGATACTTTTGAACCGGCAACAATTGCAACCATTGGGCGAGCTGGATTATCTAGCGCTTTACCTAATGCATCAAGTTCAGCGGCTAATAAAGGACCGGCACAAGCGATCGGGGCAAATTTACCAACACCATGAGTTGAAGCTTGCGCACGGTGAGCAGTACCAAATGCATCCATGACATAGATATCACAAAGTGCCGCATATTTTTTTGATAAAGCTTCGTCATCTTTACCTTCACCCACATTAAAACGAACGTTTTCAAGCACAACAAGTTCGCCTTCTTTAACATCAACACCGTTTAAGTAATCTTTAACTAAACGTACAGGGAAAGAAACATGCTCTTTTAAGTAATCAACTACAGGTTGTAATGAAAACTCTGGGTTATATTCACCTTCCGTTGGACGCCCAATGTGTGAAGTAACCATTACTTTAGCGCCTTTTTTAATTGCTTCTTCAATAGTTGGTAATGATGCTTTAATACGTGCATCAGAGGTTACCTTACCATTTTTGACTGGCACATTAAGATCTGAGCGAATAAATAAGCGTTTTCCTTTTAGATCAAGATCTTGCATTCTAATAATAGACATGAGACTTCCTCTTATAAATATAGATATAATAAAATTTTCACTATTCTAACATAAAATTTCTAATTAGGTTATAGCCATTATTGGCTGAATAGTAAACATTTATCATAATGATAAAAAATAGCAATTCTTAATTTTTTTTGTACAACGCCATTGACAATAGGCAGAAAATCAGGCATATTTTGCCGCCTTATTAATATGTAATTTTTTTCTAAACTTGGGAGTTGACTTTGGCTAATATCAAATCAGCTAAGAAACGTGCGGTTCAATCTGAAAAACGCCGTAAACATAATGCTAGTAACCGTTCAATGATGCGTACTTATATTAAAAAAGTTTACGCAGCTGTTGCAGCTGGTGATAAACAAACAGCTGAAGTAGCATTCAAAGACATGCAAGCAGTTGTTGACCGTCAAGCAGCTCGTGGCTTAATCCACAAAAATAAAGCTGCACGTCATAAAGCGAATTTAGTTAAACAGATTAAAGCATTAGCGTAATGTTTTATTGATCTGTTAACTATTAAAGTTAAAGAAAATTAAAAAAAAGTGGTGTAAGCCACTTTTTTTATTTGTAAACTACTCATCTAATAATTATTAACTAAAATACAAGAGAGTATATTGTGGTTCAGCGTGATTATGTGAGAAAAAAAAAGCGCCAAACAAAAAAAAATAAATCACAAAGCTTTTCCGGTTTAATGATTTTTCTTGCAATCATTATTATTGCGCTATTTTCTGCTATTTTATATTTTGTTTCGAATAATCATCCCAACAAACCCGTTGAGCCACCTAAAGTAAAAACGGAACCACCGGCGATAACCTTGCCAGAAAAACCGCAAGAACGCTGGACGTATCTTAAAGAGTTAGAGACACCAAACGCTAATCCTGGTACTAACGCAATTGCCAGCGAAAGACAACAGATCTTAGACAGTTTTGTGAATAATTCCCGTAATGTTCCAACAACGTCATCACAGCCAAAACCACCGACTACGTCTTCTCAATCGGCAACAGATAGCAAAGATGCAAATAAATGGTTATTGCAATGCGGAGCCTTTAAAGAAAAAGCGAATGCTGATACGTTAAAAGCACAACTTGCTATGATTGGAATAAGTGGTAATATTGCCTCTGGACAGTTGTATCGTGTTACCGTCGGCCCATATACCAGTAAAAGTAACGCAGAGAAAGCACTAAATTCATTAAAAGGTAATGGGATCAATAATTGTATTATTTCTAACTAATAAGAAATTATATGAATATACTCAAACAAATACAGTCCTTTTCGATGATGTTGTGGTCTCGCCTTAATCATGACCGCTTGACCACTTCAGCAGCCGGGCTTGCTTACACTACGATTTTGGCTTTAGTTCCGCTTATCACTGTCATCTTTTCTTTGCTTTCTGCTTTCCCAATGTTTGATGAAATAAGCCTTTCATTAAAAAAATTAATTTACAGCAACCTTGTCCCTACCGCCAGTGATACGATACAAAATTATCTTGAACAGTTTATCGCCAACACCAAAAAGATGACCTTTGCTGGGGTCATTGGCTTAATAGTCACTTCGTTATTATTAATCAACACTATTAATACTGCTCTTAACCATATTTGGAAAACTAAGCGTAAACGCTCGTTTATGTACAACTTAACCATGTACTGGACGATTTTAACATTGGGGCCGATTTTAGTCGGATCAAGTGTGGCAGTAAGTTATTATATATTTTCACTTAAATGGTTATCTGTCGCTGCCACCGGTAATATTTTACTGAGTATATTACCGTTTTTGATTTCTGTGGTTGGATTTTGGTTACTTTATAGCATTATTCCGACCGAATCGGTACCACTTAAAGAGTCGATGATTGGCGCAATTGTGGCAGCAATACTTTTCGAATTAGGAAAGCGCGCATTTGCACTTTATGTGACCTCCTTCCCAACTTATCAACTTATTTACGGTGTTGTTTCGTCGATTCCTATCATGCTGGTTTGGATTTACTGCTCCTGGTGCATTGTACTTTTTGGCGCAGAATTTGCCGCAACATTGACAGAATTTAATCGACAAAAAAAGCAGCCCCTTGAAAACCAGCCTCAACCGGAGTAAATCGTATTATGATCGCCTTAATTCAACGTGTTAAACAAGCTTCTGTTACTATCGATGATCACATTGTTGGACAGATTAAGCATGGCTTACTTATTTTACTTGGCGTTGAACAAGGCGATGACGAACAAAAAGCCAAACGTTTATGTGAAAAAGTGCTGGGATATCGGGTTTTCAGTGATAGTGACGGTAAAATGAATTTGAATGTCAGTCAAGTAAATGGCGAAGTGTTAGTGGTTTCCCAATTTACTTTAGCGGCCGATACCCAAAAAGGGATGCGTCCGAGCTTTACTAAAGGTGCTAACCCACAACTAGCCAACCAACTCTATCAATTTTTTGTAGAACAATGCCAAAAACAGATAAACACCCAAACCGGTCAATTTGCCGCCGATATGCAAGTGGCATTAATTAACGACGGCCCGGTCACTTTTTGGCTACAAGTGTGATCATCTGATTAAAACGCCTTAAATCTTACCAATAGTTTAAAATCCACCCATTAAAACCAACACTGATAGAATAACGTGTTGGTTAGGCAACATTATCTTTCTGTCACAAAATTTAGCTAAACGGTGACAAAACCGCTTTGGCAGCGGTCAAATCACTGCAAATTTTGTAACATTTTCATCATATTTTGGTTTTGCATTAAGCCCAATTTATTGAGCTTGTCGGTATAAAACTGTTTAACCTCATCCCAACGATAGTAAGGATAATTGACGGTGCTAATTGGCAGATGAACTTCTCGCTCATTTAATAATACCTTCACCAGTATCGGTTGATTAGCCTGCTCGCTACGATAAAAAATCCATTGAATATTGGCGCCCATGGGCACAATTTTATCGGCTCGCCAAACGTTTGGATAATCAAAAATTGATGCAGCCACCGTTGCCGCCCCTTCGATTTCTAGTAATGTGGCTAACGGCGAGACAGTTTCAGCGTGAGCAAAGCGTAAATTGGCATCAATATGACCATTTTCAATGGCTTTATCAGCACTTGTTAACATATCCCATAATAGCGGCGCAGCGATTTTAATTTGAATACCATTTGCATCCCACGCCGGACCAATTTGCAGATAGTTTTTAGCTGTGACAACGGTATTTAGCCATGCGTTATCATCTACTGAAAAATAATCATCAAAATCAAGATGATTATCGACTAATACCTGTGAAGGTAATGCTAACAACTCTTGATAAAGTTGGAAAAGCGCAATCACAAAATCTTCCGTCTTAATCGGCGATTTATCATTAATTGAGATATCTTCATTTAACTGTGATAAAAACGCATCAGTAAAGATTTTTTTGCCTACCGTTCGACTAATTTCAATCGTTTTTGGGTCATGCTCAAGTGATGTTAAAGCCTGTTTAACAAGACCGCTTTTTTTATATTCATCGTAAGCCGGCGCATAGTTAAAAAAGCGCAGTAAAAATTGCTGATCTTCCGGCTGAGTGGCTATTTCAATATCAGGATATAGGGCTTGAAAAGCTTGCATAAAAATTTGAGCGGTCTGTTTTGCTCTTGATGACGTTGAGCTGAGCACCTCGATCTTCTGCCCTTTAAATACGGTTGGATTATTGGCTAGCATGCGCTTGCTAATTAACGCAATATCGTTGCGACCAAGATCGGTCAGCTCACCATAGTGCTTATTATTGAGCTGTTTAATAGCAGCAACTTGAGTAATTAACGCTTTACCTGCTGGGGTTAGCTGGTTATTTTTTTCTGCCAATATTAAAACACTATAGGCAATATCTTCATATTTTGCTTTACTGATATAGCGTGAACCATGCCGACCAACATGATCGATATAAAATGCACTATAGCCTTTTGGTGCCGGCGATAGCATTTGCTGATTATCATATTGATAAGCCGATTTTGAGCCAGCTAATTGCGCAAGCGCAAACACCGATGAAGATAAAGCAAGTAACATAATTAATCCTATCGCTTTAAATGAATGTTTAAAAAATTGCTGCTTTGCAAACACCATAAATCGCTCCTACAAATCATGCAAGACAAGTGATAAAAAGAGAGGGTAGTTTTTATTTTTTAATAGTGGCGAGTAAAGAAAGTACTCAGTAATAGATTAAAGCGAAAAGTGGCGCTAAACAAGCGATTTAATAAAACAATATTATTTACCACGGCTGATTGATTCATTAAATTAAACGGCAAATAGTTTTAATCAAATACCATTTTGCTAACCCTAAAATTTTTCCACGCCAAAGCTAAATTTATTCACTTTATTTAATTACAAAATAGATTTTATTTTCACAACACTCTTTTAATTTTTTTAAAAAAGATTATCTTATTAGTATTCAAGTTATACCTCACTAATTGATTAAAAGATAATGAAATTATATGGCTTTTCCGGAACGCTAATTAGCAGTGCATTAATATCATCATGTATTAAAACCCCTTATACCACAACACGTTTTTTTAAAGACTTAATTGCAGGCATTACTGTTGGTATTATTGCTATACCGCTCGCCATGGCGTTAGCTATCGCTAGTGGTGTTCCCCCTCAACACGGTCTATATACGGCAATTGTTGCAGGATTTGTTATTGCCATAACTGGCGGTTCACGCTTTAGTGTTTCAGGCCCGACTGCGGCATTTGTGGTTATTTTATATCCGGTTTCGTTGCAGTATGGCTTATCCGGACTCTTAGTTGCCACCCTGCTTTCCGGTTTTTTTCTTATTTTAATGGGGATAATTCGTTTAGGGCGCTTAATTGAATATATTCCTTTGCCAGTGGTATTAGGTTTTACTTCCGGAATTGCAATCACCATTGCCACCATGCAGATCAAAGATTTTTTTGGATTAACCCTTGAGCATATGCCGGAAAGCTATGTCGGCAAAGTGATCGAACTGGTTAAAACTTTTCCAACAATTAATCTGGCTGATACTTTAGTCGGTTTAGTGACATTAGTTGTGTTAATTGTATGGCCAAAACTGAGGGTAAAAATTTCCGGTCACTTACCGGCATTGGTTGCCGGCATGATAGTGATGTTTATTTTAAATCAATTTAATTGTCATATTGAAACAATAGGATCTAAATTTAGCTATACTTTACCGGACAACACTATCGGTCATGGTATACCGTCTGTGTTACCGGAATTAATCTTACCTTGGCAACATGCCGATTTTAAATGGGATTGGTCAACGATTTCTGCCCTTACGCCAATCGCCTTAACAATGGCAATGCTTTGTGCGATCGAATCACTACTTTGCGCAGTTGTGTTAGATGAGATGACCCACACCAAACACCACTCAAACAGTGAGCTAATTGGTCAAGGTTTGGGCAACATTATTGCACCATTTTTTGGTGGCATTTCAGCAACAGCTGCTATTGCACGCTCAGCGGCAAATGTAAAAGCGGGTGCGACATCACCAATTGCGGCCGTATTGCATTCAGTCATTGTCTTACTGGCGCTGGTCTGTTTTGCGCCAGTATTGTCGTTTATACCCCTTTCGGCAATGGCGGCTTTACTGTTAATTGTGGCATGGAACATGAGCGCTGTTCAGCGAGTAATTTATATTATCAAACGTGCGCCTAAAGATGATATATTAATCATGCTTATCTGCATGTCATTGACGGTATTGTTTGATATGGTCATTGCTATAACATTAGGCATTGTGCTTGCTTCAATTCTCTTTATGCGTCGCATTGCCAGCATGACTCGCTTAGTTGAACTTAACCGAAGTGATGATAAAACCTTAGTTCTTCGTATTAGTGGTCCACTATTTTTTGCGGCTGCTGAGCGAACATTTTTGGAACTGTACCAAAAAATAAATGGATACGAAAATATCGTATTACAATGGGATGCGGTGCCAATACTCGATGCAGGTGGACTTAATGCATTAATACATTTTATCGATGAACTGCCCGAACAGGTAAATTTATCGATTTGTGAATTACAATTTCAACCGTTAAAAACGTTGGCACGTGCCAAAATTTTACCTATTCCCAATAAATTAATGTTTTACTCAACACTAGATGAAGCACTGAAAGATAAAAATTAATTTTACAATTCGCTTTATTATGCTGAGTGATTTTTGTACAATTTAAATGCACTTAATCTTGCTATTTATCGTGTCTTTACGTTATCAATTAGTATTTTTCAATTCAGATTCAAGGCGTAACAACGTTAAATATGAAATGAAAAATACTGTTATTAACAACCATAAATCAATTATAAAATAGGAAATTAACATGATATCAAACACAAATAGTATTGAAGAGCTTAAACAAAAATCAGGCTGGTTTATTGTTATTGGTATAATTTTAATGATATTAGGTGCCTTAGCCTTAGGCTACCAGTTTATTGCAACCGTTTTTTCCGTCTATTTTATTGGAACTTTAATTTTAATTGCCGGTATTGCCCAAGCAGTCCATGCTTTTACGGTTAAAGGTTTCGGACAATCTGCGCTATGGGCAATAATGGGGATTTTATACATCTTTATTGGTGTAATGTCTTATTTCCAACCGGTGGCAGTATCTTCTGCATTAACGTTAGTTATCTCAATCTTATTAATTATGAGTGGTTTTACCCAAATATTTGCTGCCATGAATAACCGCCACTTACCAAGTTGGGGTTGGGTATTAACCTCAGGTATCATTACACTAATTTTAGGCGTGATGATTATCGTCGGTTGGCCATATGATAGTCTTTGGGTGTTAGGCATGTTCTTAGGGATAGACTTAATATTTCAAGGTTGGGCATATGTGGCTATTGGTATTGCTCTGAAAAAACGCCCATAAGAGAGTAGATTAACTTGTTGCCCACCATTTATCACTGGTAGTTTGTGGGCAACAGTTCATGATAGCCATTCCCCCTCACCGCTTTAATCACCAGACGGTCAAACTCTGGCTAGCGCAACAATCGCTGATTTATAGCTAGCTATTTATAGCTTTTATTGGTTTTTGCTTTGACTTCTTTCATCGATTGTAAAATGCGATGATAATTATCTAATCTTGATGAAGCAATTTTCCCTTCAGCGACGGCTTGTTGCAGTAAACAACCGGGCGTATTTAAGTGATTACAATCACGGAACTGACAGCCCCCTAAATAGTCACCAAATTCAATAAAACCGGCTATCACTTGTTCCGGCTCCAAATGCCACAAACCAAATTCACGTATACCGGGTGAATCAATAATATCACCGCCATTAGGTAGATGATAAAGTCGGGTTGCTGTAGTGGTATGTTGCCCTAGTCCGGATAGTTGTGATACATCACCTGTCATGGCCGATTGCGTTTGATGTGGTAACAATCGATTAATAATACTCGATTTTCCCACCCCTGATTGCCCAACTAAAATTGAGATTTTACCTTGCAAAGCGGCTTGTAAAGGTGTAATACCCTGTTGATTTTGGCAAGATACATACAGCACTTGATAGCCAATTTTACTATAAATAGCTAACTGTTTTTCAACAGCTGCTCGCTCATCGGTATTGAGCAAGTCGATCTTGTTTAGCACGATAATCGGGCGAATGTCGGTTGCTTCACAAGCAACTAAGTATCTGTCAATAATATTTAATGATAACTCGGGTAATACTGCTGAAATAATAACAATTTGATCGACATTGGCGGCAACCGGTTTAACGCCGTCATAAAAATCCGGACGAACCAGCTCCGAATGGCGAGGATGTACCGCCTCGATGATGCCATTGGTATTAGGCTCGAGGCTTTCACGCCACAAAACTCTATCGCCGGTCACCAGTGAAGGTAATGTACGCCGAATACTGCAACGGTAGATAAGCCCGGCATCGTTTTCAACGTCAGCAGATTTACCATATCGACTCACCACCACACCTTCGTAAGGCGATGAAAAGTTGGACAAGTTCTCATCTTGCTTTGTTGCTAAACGTTGTTGGTGCTTAGCTGCCACTCGCCGTTTCTGATTTTTTGATAGTTGGATTTTTGCCACAGTCATTAATTTTGCTAAAACAGAGATTGACAGTTATGCTACACTAATGAGCACTAAAAAGAAAATTTCTGACGCAAATTATGACTAAACCATCACAAGCAAATAGTAATAATCTTATCTGGATTGACCTTGAAATGACCGGACTTAATCCGGCGGTTGATCGCATTATCGAAATTGCCACTATCGTTACCGACACAAACCTCAACATTCTTGCAGAAGGGCCGGTAATTGCTGTTCATCAATCAGATGAACAATTAGCATTAATGGATGATTGGAATAAAAATACGCATGGAAACTCGGGACTTATTGATCGAGTGCGTCAAAGTAAAATTAATGAACAACAAGCTGAGCTTCAAACACTGGCATTTTTAAAACAGTGGGTACCGGAAAATTGCTCACCGATTTGCGGTAATACCATTGGTCAAGACCGCCGATTTTTATTCAACTACATGCCCGATTTAGAGCGCTATTTTCACTATCGTTATTTAGATGTCAGCACGGTGAAAGAATTAGCAAAACGTTGGAAACCGGAAATTTTAAAAGGCATCAGCAAAAAGAGTTCACATCAAGCGCTCGATGATATTCGTGATTCCATTGCTGAGCTAGTTTATTATCGCCAACATTTTTTTAACTTATCTCATTAATTGCTATGCAAATTTTATAC
This sequence comes from Gilliamella sp. B3172, assembly GCF_026536465.1. Classification (NCBI taxonomy): domain Bacteria; kingdom Pseudomonadati; phylum Pseudomonadota; class Gammaproteobacteria; order Orbales; family Orbaceae; genus Gilliamella; species Gilliamella sp. B3172. Next base: position 51,311 of record NZ_JAFNOA010000009.1, read on the forward strand.
ACTGTTTTACTCTATCTTATTCAGCCGTTGGTATGGTTAAGGCTTCTTTGGCGTAGCCGAAAAGCACCGGCTTATCGTCAACGTTGGCTTGAGCGCTATGGCTTTTGTCAAAATAAAGTCAAAGCCGGTGGCATTTTAGTGCATGCCGTATCAGTGGGCGAAACCATTGCGGCTGTGCCACTAATTAACGCGTTAAAACAGCAATATCCACATTTACCTATTACTGTCACCACAATGACACCAACCGGCTCCGAACGGGTAAAATCACTGCTCAAAGATAGCGTTAATCATGTTTATTTACCTTATGACCTACCTTGTGCGCTTCGTCGTTTTTTAAACACTGTTCAACCAAAGCTGGTGATAATTATGGAGACAGAACTATGGCCAAATTTTATCAACCAGTGTTATAAACGGCATATTCCTTTAATTGTCGCTAATGCCCGACTCTCTGAGCGTTCGGCAAAACGGTACAGTAAACTTGGCTCAGCTATCAGCCACCTACTGCGTAAAATCAGTGTGGTTGCTGCACAAAATCAGCAAGACGGCGAACGATTTATCCGGTTAGGTTTACCGGCAGATCACTTAGCCATTACCGGTAGTATAAAATTTGATATTGATTTAACCGCTAAACAACATCAGCGCATTGCTGAGTTGAAACAACAATGGCAATTAAATCGGCCGGTATTGATAGCAGCCAGCACCCACAGCGGTGAAGATGAAATTATTTTATCGGCATTTAAACGCTTAGTCCAAAACCACCCGAATCTGTTATTAATTTTAGTGCCTCGCCACCCGGAGCGTTTTAAAACAGTAGAAAAATTGATTATCGATAACCGATTGCGCTATATTAAGCGTAGCGCTGATCAAACGCCAAACGATCAAACGCAAGTGATATTAGGTGATACCATGGGTGAATTACTGGAGCTTTATGGTGTTGCAGATATCGCCTTAATCGGTGGCAGTTTAATTGAGCACGGCGGTCATAATCCGTTAGAGCCGGCTTTGCATCATATACCGATTATTATTGGCGAGCACTTTTTCAATTTTAAGGTTATTTGTGAACAACTAAAGGCAGCCAATGGACTGCTTGTTTGCCATAACTCAGTAGATGAACTCTATTTAACCGTAGATGATCTGTTAAATCACCCAACTAAACGTAAACAGATTGGCGAAAATGCGTATCAAGTCTTAAAACAAAATCAAGGAGCATTAGATCGGCTTCTTGCCATTATTAACCGATATCTTAGCTAAATATAAGGATTGCTTGTGAATAAAAAGCATGGTTTATTACTAGTTAATTTAGGCACCCCTAGCGCCGCAACACCGGATGCAATAAAACAGTATTTAACTGAGTTTTTATTGGATCGGCATGTGGTGGATCTACCGGCCTTTTTTTGGTATCCACTACTAAAATATATCGTGTTACCTAAACGAGTGCCGTATATCATCAACCATTATCAAAAAATTTGGATCGACGGCTCATCACCTTTACTGCATTACAGCCGCTTACTGTGCGACAAACTACAATCGCAATTAACTGATGTGCAGTGCGAGCTTGCCATGACGTATGGTCAACCAGATATTCAATCCGCATTCAATAAACTTAAGGCGTGTAAAAAAATTACTGTATTGCCGCTGTTTCCACAATATTCCACAACCACCACATTGGCGGTTTTAGATAAATTAAGACAGATTGTGGCGAGCGAAAAAAGCAAACAAAAAATCCACTATATTCGTGATTATGCCGATCATCCAAGTTATATCCAAGCCCTATATCTACAAATAAAACAGGCTTTCAATGAGCATGGTCAGCCACAAGCGCTTTTACTTTCTTATCACGGCATTCCGGAGCGATATATCCGCCAACGTCAGGATGATTATATAGAGCGGTGTGAACTGACCACGTTACTCCTTATTGAAAAATGTCAAGCAAAGGGTATCACTGTACCGATACATATGGCTTATCAATCGAAATTTGGTAAAGGAAAATGGGTCAAACCTAAAACCTGCGATATGTTGCAAGAAATGGCAAAAAAACAGATACATAATGTGCATGTTATCAGCCCGGGATTTTCGGTTGATTGTCTTGAAACGATTTATGAAATCGATCAAGAAAATCGGCAACTGTTTTTCGATGCCGGCGGTAAGCAATTTCATTATATTCCGGCACTTAATGACGAACAATTACAGGTAGATTTAATCAAAGATTTAATTAATTATACTAAAACATATAATGTTTCTGAAACTTCTTGACAAAATCGGTTACTATCAACATCAATTCAAACTATTTAATAGTCAGTTATTATTAGCTTAGCGTGAAACAGACAGCTTAAATTGACTAATAAAGATACCAAATCTTCATCAAAGTTAACCATAGGTTATAACCTATGATAGGATGATAGATAAGATTCTATCTGAGCACTAAGGAGAATAATAGATGAAAATAATCATTATTGGCGCTCAAGCTGCCGGAGCAAGTGCTGCGGCAAAAGCCAAACGGATGGCTCAAAATGCAACAATTCGTATTTATGAAAAGTCTGATATTGTATCGTTTGGAGCTTGTGGATTGCCTTACTTTATTGGCGAGCATTTTAACGATGACAACGAAATGATTTCCCGCACACCTGAACAGTTCGAAAAAGACGGTATTGAAATCAAAACTCGCCATGAAGTGATTGCTATTGATGCCCAAGCTAAAAAAGTGACGGTGAAAGATCTTAGCACCGGTCATAGTTTTGATGACAATTACGATCAACTACTACTTGCCGTTGGCGCAAGTCCAATTATGCCAAATTTTTCAAATGGTCATCTAAAAAATATCTTTACTCTACGTGATCTTCACGACGGTCAAGCCATTAAACAAGCGCTATCTAACCCTAACGTTACAAATGTGATTGTGGTTGGTGCTGGCTATATCGGGCTTGAGATTGCCGAATCGTTGGTCGCTTTAAAGAAAAAAGTCAAACTGATCCAACTCGATGACAGAGTATTAGTCGATGCATTTGATAGCGAAATGACGGCAATTATTCAAGACAATATCAAACAGCACTGCGATTTACATTTGCAAGAGCGAGTACAAGGCTTTGAAGGTGAACACGCTGTCACCGGTGTCATAACCGATAAAGGACAATATCGAGCTGATCTGGTCATTATCGCCACCGGAGTTAAGCCAAATAGCCACATTTATCAGCACCTTGGCATGAATATGCTGGGCAATGGCGCCATTATTACCGACAGTTTCGGGCGAACAAACATAGCCAATATTTATGCAGCAGGCGATTGCGCCGCAATCGAGCATCGAGTCAGCCAATCAACCGTCTATATCCCTTTAGCAACCAGCGCCAATAAACTGGGCAAAGTCGTTGGGGAGAACTTAGCCGGCGGAAATGCCCAATTCCCGGGCACGTTAGGCACCTCAGCGCTCAGAGTATTTGATAGTGAAGCCGGGCGAACAGGTCTGAGCGAAAATGAAGCGATAAAAGCAAAAATTCCCTATAAAACGGTTATGGTTAAAGATAAAAACCACAGTAATTATGTCGCCGGACAAACCACGATTGTGGCTAAATTGATTTATCACGCCGATACCCGAGTGATTTTAGGCGGACAAATTGCCGGCGGCCATGGCGCTGCATTAAGGGTTAATGTGCTGGCTTGCGCTATTTGGGCAAAAATGAAAATCGATGAATTATCCATGATGGACTTTTTATATGCCCCCCCATTTTCCAGACCATGGGACATTTTAAATATTGCAGGTTCGATCGCAAAATAGAGAAGGTTACCGATAAACAGCAAATTGAGTTTATCCCCCTTTTCGATTTTAAGACAAGTTATGAACATGCCGCTATCTTAACCAGATAGTTTCGCTCAATTAGTCTACATGTCATTCCAACAAATAGACTGATTATTAAATAGGATTATTAGATAATTAAATTTATCACTAAACGGCGGAGGTATTATGTCAGAAGCCATTTTTCATGGAGTTTTTTTCGAAAAATTCCTATCGATTACCTACTATCAAACGTTAATTGGTATAGGGTTACTACTCATCTGTTTTTTTGCGGTGTTAAAACCATTACAAAATAAAAAAGTCAGTTTTTCAATCCGCATGTTAGTGGGGTTAATCCTTGGCGCTGTGCTTGGCTTAGGCATTCAAGCTATGGCGGGATTCCCAACAACCCCGAAGACATGGATGCAAGAAATCGCCAATTGGTACGGTCTGTTTGGGCGGGCTTTTATCGCCTTTATTCGCATGTTGGTTATTCCGCTCATTTTTGTCTCAATTGTCAAAGTGATTATTGATTTTTCCGGCAAAAAAAACCTGCCACAAATTGCCTTCCGTGGAATTTTTTGGTTACTCTTCACCACCGCTATCGCTTGTATTGTCGGCATTATTTTAGCCAACTTATTTGAACTGGGTGAAATGAGCTCAACATCGGTACATCATGCTGAAGCTAAACAATATACCAGCATCATTGATACTTTTGTTAATCTTATTCCTAGCAATATTATTGCATCAATGGTTAAAGAAAATATTGTTGGATTAGTTATCTTTTCAGCACTGATGGGGCTGGCAGCTAATCGCATGGAAAAGAAAAATCCTCAACCTATTGCACTATTTAAAACCTTTATCGAGGCACTATATAAAATCGTCATGTCAATTGCCATGACAATCATCAAATACATGCCTTATGCAGTTGTTGCATTGCTGGCACGTACGATTATTTCAAATGGTATTCCTGCCATTATTGAAGTCTCAAGCTTTGTCGCAGCGGTCTATATTGCAATGCTCATTATGCTTATTGTGCATATTGCCATTGTGATGCTACACGGTATCTCACCTGTTATGTTTATTAAAAAGGCATTGGGCACATGGCTGTTAGCTTTTACCAGTCGCTCATCGGTTGGCACTTTACCGATGACAATCTCAACGTTAACCGTGCGAATGGGCGTAAATAGCGGTACAGCTAACTTAGTTGGCTCGCTTGGCAGTACTATGGGGATGAACGGTTGTGCCGGATTTTTCCCGGCGCTACTGGCGGTCATGGTGGCGCATATGGTAGGAATCGACACCAATTTTCAATTTTACATCATGTTAGTGATTGTCGTTGTCATTGGCTCAATTGGTATTGCCGGCATTCCAGGCACAGCAACAGTTGCTGCAACAGTGGTTTTATCCGGCATGGGTATGGCGCAGCACTTTGCACTTATCGGTATGGTACTGGCTGTTGATCCAATTATTGATATGGCACGGACTTTAGCCAACGTATCGGGCGCCATGACAGCGGCTGTGGCAACCGACCGTGAGGTGGGAACAATGGATATGGACGTGTTTAACGATCCTAATGTCATACTGGACAATGATAATTCCGCCTAATTAAACGTAAGCCACAAAAAAGGACGCCACATTGCGTCCTTTTTTGGTTGTTACGATCGTAACAACAGTCGTATTAGGGGATTAAAGCGTTTTTAACCAAGCTTTCACATCATCGCCTAAACTTTTATGACGCATTGCGTATTGCACAAATGTTTGGACATAACCTAATTTATTACCACAATCGTGACTACGACCTTTAATGCAATAAGCATCAACCGGCTCTTCTTCAAGTAACATTGCGATAGCGTCAGTTAATTGAATTTCTCCGCCTGCACCTAATGGCGTTTTCGCAAGCAACGGCCAAATTTTTTCAGATAAAACATAGCGTCCAACAACAGATTGATTGGAAGGCGCTTCTTCAATTGAAGGTTTTTCAACCACACTATACATTTGGGTAACATTACCGGCAGATAGCGCTTCACCACGACAATCAACAATACCGTAAGATGAAACCAACTCTTTAGGTACCGGCTCAACCATAATTTGACTGTGCTTTGTTTCATGATAGTTTTTGATCATCGCCGCTAAATTATCGGTGGCAAGATCACTGTCATACTCATCAATAATCACATCGGGTAAAACCACGGCAAATGGCTCATTACCAACTAAAGGATACGCACACATTACCGCATGCCCCAGCCCTTTAGCTAAACCTTGGCGAACACTGGCAATGGTCACATGTTTAGGTAGAATGCTTTGCACCTCTTGCAATAATTGACGTTTAACCCGAGCTTCTAGCATCGCTTCTAATTCAAAACTGGTATCAAAATGGTTTTCAATCGAGTTTTTAGAAGAGTGGGTAACAAAAATAATTTCGGTAATACCAGCAGCAATACACTCTTTTACGACATACTGAATAAGAGGCTTATCAACCACCGGCAACATCTCTTTTGGAATTGCCTTGGTTGCAGGTAACATTCGCGTACCTAAACCGGCAACCGGAACAACTGCTTTTTTCACTTTTCCATTTAAAGAAGATTCAAAGTTTAATGACATTTTATTTCCTTAAAAACAAATTAACTAACAATACCGTTAATGCTTGGTACACAACCGCTACGATTAACTAAGGCATGTTTAACACGTATAAACTTTAGCATATAAGCTATCGAGATACACGCACCAACAACACTTCTTACTAAACTTTTATATTTTTTCTGACTGACTTAATTTACTCACTAATCGATATAATGATAAAACAATCTTTATACTATTTCGATAACAATCAATTTATTATTTATAGCTAAAAACAGATAGATTAAAAATGCACCACATTCCAAACGTTAACATCCATAAATCCAGCCTGTTTTATTTCGTTTTGCTAACATTGTGCATTGAGCTTACTGAATAATTGAAACTTCCGGTGAAACAATAAGCTTTGGATTGTCACTATCTTCAGCTAAAGAATCAATCACGATATAAATAATTTGGCAATTTTGTAAAATGGCTTCCCTTGCCACAAATTTTGCTTTACGGTCACGTGCTGCTCGTTGCGCAGGGCTAATGTAGAGATCATCATAGCCATCATCATACAAAGATGCTCTTTCTAATAAACTTGGTGCCCGCCAAAATGTCTCTTTAGGATAATGACGAACGATAATATTACCGGTTAATTTACCTTTCATCCCGGCATAAGTTGCCGATAAGTGCCGACTGGATCGGCTAGGTGCGATATTGATGTGCTGATAACTGGTGATATTGGAAGAAAGTGGATTTAATTGAAATTGAATCTGATTAAGCGAGGCATAATGGCAGTTTTCCATAGTTAAAGGTGCAGTTCGAAAATTTAACGAACCGCACCCAACCAAAAAAAATAAACTAATACAAATAAGTATAAATCGCATTTTTACGTATTATTTTTATAAATATGGGTTATTTATAAAAATGGTTATCATCCTAATTATAATTTATCGCTTACCGATTCAGCAGTATTTGTAATCGCTTTACCGCCTGATTGAACATCTTTACCAACACCACTAAATGTATTACATCCAGTTACCAGCGTTGTCATGACAATCCCTAACACCAAAATTAATATTTTATGGAACATATTACATACTCCTCTATAATTAATACACGGTTAGTTTAAGGTAGCAAATGCCTCTGCTACGCGATGAATATTTTGGTGATTCAAACCTGCCACACACATCCTTCCACTGCCCACCAAATAAACAGCAAAATTATCTTTTAAATGTGTGACTTGTGCTGCTGAAAATCCGGTATAACTAAACATGCCACGCTGTTTGACTAAATAATCAAAATTTTGATTAGGCGCCGCTGTTTTCAGTAATTGAACTAAAGTTGAACGCATAGTCACAATACGTTTACGCATTGACTCGACTTCGTCAAACCATTGTGCTTTAAGCGCATCATTATTTAATACGTAAGCCACTAACTGCGCACCATAGGCCGCAGGACTAGAATAATTTCGACGTACGGTCGCTTGAAGTTGACCAAGTACACGATTTGCTACTTCACTATTATCACATAAAACAGATAGTCCACCAACTCGCTCGCCATATAACGAAAATGTTTTGGAAAATGAGTTACTTACAAAACCGCATAAACCAACTTCTGCGGCTTTTCTAATGGCATAACTGTCATCTTCGATACTCTCGCCAAAGCCTTGATAAGCAATATCCATAAAGGGAATAAGATCACGTGCACGTAAAACATCTATCACCGTATCCCACTGCGCTTTAGTCAAATCTGCGCCGGTCGGATTATGACAACACGGATGTAGCAATACAATGCTTTTAGCCGGTAACTGATTTAACGTTTCAAGCATTGCATCAAAATTTACCCCACAAGTTTCAGAATCAAAATAGGGATATTTATTAACCTTAAAGCCTGCCCCGCTAAAAATAGCAATATGATTTTCCCAGGTAGGATCGCTCACCCAAACTTGCGAATCTGGAAAATAGCGAAATAAAAAATCGGCACCGACTTTAAGCGCTCCTGATCCGCCTAATGTTTGAATAGTTGCAATTCGTTTATCTTTATAGGCACTGTGCGTTTGACCAAATAATAACTTTTGAATCGCTTGACAATATTCGGGCATTCCACTCATTGGTAAGTATAACTGCGCACCTTGATTATGGTGATAAACATAATCACGAGCAGTCTTAACGCACTGTAATTGAGGTACCACACTATTATCATCATAATAATAACCGATACTTAAGTTAACTTTGTTTTCACGGTTATCATGATTAAACTCTGTAACTAATGATAAAATTGGATCCCCGGCATACGGCTCTACTTTCTCAAACATATTTGCAACCTGATTACACATAAACTGACAATCGATAATTGTAGATTATTACACCAACTTCATTGGCAATCAATCTCTAAATAGCAGTTTAACAACAAATCATTTAATAAGATTTTAATTAATCGGGACAAGAGAATAAACATTATAATAAAGAGAAAGAAAATAACGGTTTTTCAACCGGATTTTATACTAAAACACATATACTTTCTGAAACTTCTTGACAATAATTGGCATCTAATAATGAGATTATATCTGTAAAATTGCCCTGTCGGTACTTACGTCTTCTTTAACTTTGGAATCTTTGGCAATTTAGCTTAGTTATTGGATAAATATTTTCAATTTAGCTTTTATACTTAAACGTATACATTTTCTGAAACTTCTTGACAATAATTGGCATCTAATAATGCGATTAAATCTGTAAAATTGCCCTGTCGGTGCTTACGTCTATTTGAACTTTGAAATCTTTGGCAATTTAGCTTATTTATTGGTTAAATATGTTCAATTCAGATTTTATACTAAAACATATGCATTTTCTGAAACTTCTTGACAAAGATTAGCATCTAATAATGAGATTAAATATGTAAAAGTGCCCTGTCCGTACTTACGTCTCCTTTAACTTTGGAATCTTTGGCAATTTAGCTTAGTTATTGGATAAATATTTTCAATTCAGATTTTATACTTAAACATATACATTTTCTGAAACTTCTTGACAAAGATTAACGCCTAATAATGAGATTAAATCTGTAAAATTACCCTATTGGCGCTTACGTCTCTTTGAACTTTGGAATCTTTGGCAATTTAGCTTAGTTATTGGATAAATATTTTCAATTCAGATTTTATACTCAAACATATACATTTTCTGAAACTTCTTGACAAGCATTAGCACCATAACGGTGCTAACTGAAGCGAGATAAGTTACTTAGCGGCTATCACTTCTATTTCAACTTTGGCATCTTTTGGAATTCGGGCAACTTGTACACAAGAGCGAGCCGGGAAAGAGGCATTATTTTCGACGAAAAAGGCTTGATACACCTCATTAACGGCGGCAAAATCATTCATATCGGCTAAAAAGATAGTGGTTTTAACAATATCACTGACTTGATAACCGGCCGCTGTCACAATCGCTTTGACATTCGCTAAACTCTGTTTTGTTTGCTCTTTCACACAAGCAGGCATTTCCCCGGTTGCCGGATCAAGCGGAATTTGCCCGGATGCAAATAACATATTACCTAAATTGATTGCCTGAACATATGGTCCAATCGCCGCAGGTGCTTTATCGGTATTAATTACTGTTGCCATGTTCGATACTCTCCTTTTGATTTAACATTCAGTTAGATTGTAAAAATCTGAAATCATTCTACTTTTATCTCTGCCCATTTCAACAGGAACACTATTGGGTGTCAAGCAAAGGGGTAACGATGATCATGGGACTTCTTTAAATTTTCTGATATGATAACCAAAATTTTTCCGTATATTGAGAGTTAATATGTTTGAGAATTTAACCGAACGTTTATCACAGACATTTCGCAATCTAAGTGGTCGTGGGCGTTTGTCTGAAGATAATATCAAAGAAGCACTGCGTGAAGTGCGAATGGCACTGCTTGAAGCTGACGTTGCACTACCGGTCGTCCGTGATTTTATCAATCAAGTAAAAGAAAAGGCCGTTGGATTAGATGTCAGCAAAAGCCTAACGCCGGGTCAAGAGTTTATCAAAATTGTGCAGGCTGAACTGACCGCCGCAATGGGCGAAGTCAACAGCTCGCTCAATCTGGCCACCCAACCACCTGCGGTTATTTTAATGGCAGGTTTACAAGGTGCCGGTAAAACTACCAGCGTTGCAAAATTAGCCAAATTTTTAAAAGAAAAACAGAAAAAGAAAGTATTAGTTGTTTCTGCCGACGTCTATCGTCCGGCGGCGATTAAACAGTTAGAAACGTTAGCCAAAGCTATCGATGTTGCGTTTTTCCCGTCTGATATTAAAGAAAAACCGATAAACATTGTTAACAATGCCATTTCACATGCGAAATTACAATTTTTTGATGTGTTGATTGTCGATACTGCCGGTCGTTTACATATCGACGGTGAGATGATGGATGAAATCAAAGCCCTTCATCAAGCAATCAACCCAATTGAAACGCTATTTGTTGTCGATGCGATGACCGGGCAAGATGCCGCTAACACGGCTAAAGCCTTTAATGATGCGCTTCCTTTAACGGGTGTGATACTGACCAAAGTCGACGGTGATGCACGTGGTGGTGCGGCATTATCTATTCGCCACATTACCGGCAAACCGATTAAATTCTTAGGTATGGGTGAAAAAACCGATGCCTTAGAGCCATTCTATCCGGATCGCATTGCATCACGTATTTTAGGCATGGGCGATGTTATCTCTCTGATTGAAGAGCTGCAAAATAATGTTGATCGTGAAAAAGCCGAGAAAATTGCCAAAAAGCTTAAAAAAGGCGATAAATTTGACTTTAACGATTTCCAAGATCAGCTTAAACAGATGCGCAATATGGGCGGAATGGGCGCCATGTTGGCTAAATTGCCGGGTGTAGGTCAGCTTCCGGAGCATATCAAAGCACAAATGGATGATAAAATCACCATTAAAATGGAAGCGATTATCGGCTCAATGACATTAAAAGAGCGAGCCAATCCGGAGATCATAAAAGGCTCACGTAAACGCCGAATCGCTGAGGGTTCCGGTACTCAAGTACAAGATGTCAACAAACTGCTTAAACAGTTTGAAGATATGCAAAAAATGATGAAGAAGATGAAAGGCGGCGGCATGATGAAGATGATGCGCCAAATGAAAGGCCTTATGGGTGGCGGAATGGGATTACCCCGACGCTAAATTAGGCTAATCTTATCGGCAAGCAAAAACCGCTTGCCACTCAACAATTAATCTATCTCAATTTTACATCGCACTTTACTAATTTATAGTGCGATGTTTTTATTTTACTGCTGTTTAAGCGATTTGATTTTGGTAGGACGACTCATAGACAACACGGTACCAATTGAAGACAAGATAATCAAGCCAATGGCTAGCCACTGATAATGCGTTAACTGCTCGTGTAACACAATCAATCCCGAAAAAGCGGCAAATACCGGCGAAAGGCTCATTAAAGTACTAAATGTTTGAGCAGGTAACCGTGGAAGTGCCACCATATCTAACCCATACGGAATAGCAGACGCCAGCAACGAAACGAGAAAAATCAACGGCAAGAGCGAAATCGAAAACATCGCACTACCGCTTTGCCAAACACCAATTGGAAATAACAGTATTGAAGCAATAATTGCGCCCAATGCCACACTTGACGAACCATGTATTGCGCCGGCTTTGCGCCCAAAAAGAATATAACATGCCCAACAAGCACCGGCAGTTAATGCCATTACTATACCGATCGGATCTAATTCGCTCGAGGCTTGATGAATCGGCAATAACATCCCCAGACCAACTACTGCAATACCCAACCAAATAAAATCAGCTAATCGCCGCCCGGAAAACATTGCCACCATAATCGGGCCGGTTAACTCAATGGCAACAGCAATTCCTAACGGAATGCGTGAGATAGCATTATAAAAACTTAAATTCATGCACCCCATTGCCAATCCGTATAAGATGATATACCGCAAAGCTTGCTTAGTTATCGCTTTGCGCCACGGCTTAAAGATCATCGCTAACATTACTGATGAAAAGGTTAAGCGCCATGCAGTCATACCTTCTGGCCCAAGAACGGGGAACAGATATTTAGCAATAGAAGCACTGCCTTGAACCGAAATCATTGAAATAAAAATTAATAAAACTGGCCAAGATCTTTTAAACATAAATGATACCTTGTTCAAAAGGTACCGCCATTAAATAACACACGCTGTGATAGTGTGTATAAATGACAGTACCAAAAAATAATTGATGAAAAGATTGGTAACGCTGAGAAAGTAAAAGCAGTTAAATTAAATTGATAAACAGCACTTTTAAATCTTTAACGACACATAACAACTAGTTATCCCTTTTAACCGATAACAACGCAAGATCCTGCAATGCTTTTTTATAAGGAGAGTCAGGTAGAATCGCAATTACATCAAATGCTTTTTTTGCCTCTTGCTGCGCCACTTCTAAGGTAAATGCCAATGAGCCGCAGGCATCCATGACCTGTAAAATACGATCTAACAAATGGCGCCCATTACCTTGCTCAATCGCTTGACGAATCATTGCCCTGTCATCAGCATTTGGCGCATGATGCATGGCATGCAGTAATGGCAGTGTTGGTTTGCCTTCGTTTAAATCATCCCCCAAATTCTTTCCTAATTTTTGATTACTATCAGCGCTGTAATCAAGTAAATCATCAATAATTTGGAAAGCAGTGCCTAAATATTTGCCATATTGTTGTAAGGCATACTCTTGTTGCTCATTTGCCTCAGCCAACACCGCTGCCGAATGAGAAGTGGCTTCAAATAGTCGGGCTGTTTTACGATAAATCACCTCTAAATACTGCTCTTTAGTGATATTAGGATCATTGCAATTTATCAGCTGTTGTACTTCGCCTTCCGCAATGACATTTGTCGCTTCTGACATAATGGTTAACACTTTAAATGATCCAGTGCGCACCATCATTTGAAATGAGCGGGTATAGATATAGTCACCCACTAATACACTGGCGGCATTACCAAACAGGGCGTTCGCTGTTGATTTGCCTCGTCTTAAATCGGATTCATCAACAACATCATCATGCAATAATGTTGCGGTATGAATAAATTCAATAAACGCAGCGGTAATAATATGCTTATCACCTTGATAATTTAGTGCCTTTGCAACTAGCAAAGCAATAATTGGGCGAATGCGTTTACCGCCACTACTAATAATATAATTGCCCAGTTGATTAATCAGTGCCACATCAGAGTTAAGCTCTGCTTGGATTGCAGCATTAACTTTAACTAAGTCATCTTTTACAAGTTCAAGAATTTGATTCATTGATGGATCATTCATCCCTATAACCACTACCAATAATTACGATTTTGCTCTCTATTATCTGCTAAATATTTTTAAGCAACAAGTTATTGGTATATCATATTTAAAAAATATGCTACAAATGATACGCATTTTCATTTAGAATAGCTAACTTAAGTTACAAATAAACACTGTTATGAAGATCAACTTTAATATCGATATCAACACTGACAAAGCGCCACAAGTACCTGCAATTAAAAAGCAAGGTGGCTATTTCTATACGTCACTTTCGGTCATCACGCACTTATGTTTATTTGGATTATTATTCAGTTCAGCGCTGTTTGCCAATGATATTGTTATTGATGAAGGGGATAACTCAATCAAAGCGGTAATGGTCGATCTTACCCAAATGGCAGCGCCGCAACAATCCTTAGTTGAAAACACGCCGGATATTAAAGGCGTTGAAGATAGTGAAATTATTGATAACAAACCTATTGAAGAGCCACCGGTTGAGCCAGTTAAAGAGCCGGAAGTTGTCAAAGAACCTGAGCCTGTAGTTGATACGCCTATTCCCTTGCCGGAAAAAGAGGTAGTGGAAAAAAAAGAACCGGAGCCGGAGCCAAAACCGAAACCAAAGCCAAAACAAAAACCGAAACCAGAGTCGAAACCAACGCAACGATCGTCACGACAACAAGTTCGCCAAGAAGCAATCACTCAAAATATTGCCAATACCGCCGTTGCACCGCAAATTTCAGAAAACCGACAATATTCAGGCAATCCTTCGCCAATTAGTCGCAATCAACCCGAATACCCACGTCGAGCGTTGGATATGCGTTTAGAAGGTTATGTTATTGCACTATTTGATATCAACAGCGACGGACGAGTGGAAAATATCAGAATTATCGAAGCTCAGCCCAATAACATCTTTAATCGTTCGGTTATCAATGCCATGAAAACATGGAAATATAAACCGATTGTGGCCAAAAATTTAAAAATTAAAATCGTCTTTAATCGAGACCGTTCCATTAAATTAAATTAAATTAACGATCCGATTAACATCGCCCAACAAGTTATGCCCAAACAGTTTAGGCGTTCGCTATTATCACCATTTTGCTGATAATAGCGATACCAAAGCATTATCACAAAAAACGTTACATCGGCTCTTTCATCAAAGCTTCGATGGCTAAAGGATCTTTAGGCACCTTAGCCGTTAATACTTCGTTGCCTGACGGTGTTATTAAAATATTATCCTCAATACGAATACCAATCCCTTTATAATGTTCGGGTACATCAGCATCTTTGTTGATATACAGCCCCGGTTCAACGGTTAGCACCATGCCGGGTTGTAAAATGCAATCTCGCCCTTGCCCCACATCATGCACATCTATCCCCAGCCAATGCCCTAAACCATGCATATAAAATTCGCTATAAGCTTTATTGGCGATTAAACTATCGACATCGCCTTGCATAATACCGAGCTTAACTAAACCTTCAACCATAATGCGTACAACCTGTTCATTAACAGCTAAAATGTTCGTTCCGGGTTTAAAGAGTTCAATGGCGTGATATTGTGCCGCCAGCACAATGTCGTAAATGTCTCGCTGAGCTTGACTAAACTCGCCATTAATAGGAAATGTTCGGGTAATATCCCCGGCATAATATTGATATTCACACCCTGCATCAATCAACACCAAATCGCCATTTTTCAATTGATCGCAATTGTTCTCATAATGCAATATACAACCATTATTGCCACTGCCAACAATGGTATTGTAAGACGGAAAACGAGCGCCATGCCATGCAAATTCATGTAAGATTTCGGCTTCTAACTGATATTCATACAGCGCCGGCTGGCATTTTTGCATCGCACGCACGTGCGCCTTTGCGCTAATGTCACACGCCTTGCGTAAAATCTGCAACTCATACTCCGATTTAAACATTCGCATTTGATGAACAATTAGGCGCCAGTCAATGACTGTACTTGGCGCAATGCGTTTAACGCGAGCGCCTTCTCTTAAGGTCATCAGTGCTTGTTTAACAATAGTGTCGGCATAATCATAATGCTGATCAGCATGATAGATAGTGGTTTTGCCATCTAAGATATCGGGTAAAACAGTTACGATGTCATCAAAAAGGTAAGCTTCATCCACCAATACCGCTTCGAGCGCCGCTTGTTGTCCTAAACGATAACCTGTCCACGTTTCAGCCAGTGGGTCTTTTTTGCGATTAAATAGCACATATTTGGCATCATTAGACTGTTTAATGATTGCCAGTACCGCTTGTGGTTCACTAAACTGAGTAAAATACCAAAAATCACTATCTTGTCGATAAGGATAATGGGTATCATTACTGCGGGTCATTTCTGGCGCAGCAAAAAAGAGTGCCACACTATTTGGCACCATTTGAGCAAGCAGTTTCTCCCGACGAGCAAACAGCTCTGTTTTGATATCTGTGTTTGGCATGGTTATGACCTTAGCGATAAATAGAGATTAATGGATAGTTGGCATAATATCGGGCTCGTTAAACTCTTCAAAGCAGAGCATCGCAGTAATGCGTACATACTCTTTGATCTCTTCAAAAGCAAAACCCAGCTCTTGCTGATCTTCATCTTCATCAAAACCTAACTTAGCAATTTCCCTTAGATCATAAATCGCTTCGCCAACATCGCCTTTTATGCGACTTAATTTTGGCTGAACAAGCCCAATCCCTAACAGAAAATGATTGACCCAACCAACAAGATCATTGATTTGAGTAAACAGGTCTTGAGAGCTCAGTTGCAATTGGAACTCAAAATCTTCATCGGTTAGCTGCTGCTTAGTTAAATGATATAAATTTTCAATCTGCTTATTTAATGGCTGAGCAATAGCCTGCCCATTATTTAACATATCTTCAACTAAAGGACGCCAGCTCTCATCGAGATTACCACCAGCTAATATGCCTGAAATAAAACCATGCAATTCGGCCGCACTTACCCCTATTTTATTTTGCATTAATTGGCGATTAAGTTCGTCATAATTGATCATATCAGTCATTAAATCCACCCTGATTTTCAGTTATATCAGTAAAAAATACACCCCCTGCACTTTCACTGATTATTAGTATATAATTCGTACCCAGTTAACAATAATAAACAGGTTACATTGCTTAATAAAGGAATTATTTTGAACATTTTAAGATTAGTTGTGAAATTTCCTCTACTATTATCACTGATTGCTTTATCATTAACCGCTTGTAGTGCATGGTTTACCAATCAAGGCATCATTATTCTTGATGTGCAGAATAAAACTCATACCTATGTAAGTAGCCAGAATTTACCTAGAAATTATCAATTGGGTAATGGCGAACAAGAGTTAC
Source organism: Gilliamella sp. B3172 (assembly GCF_026536465.1). NCBI lineage: Bacteria > Pseudomonadati > Pseudomonadota > Gammaproteobacteria > Orbales > Orbaceae > Gilliamella > Gilliamella sp. B3172. The sequence goes on from NZ_JAFNOA010000009.1 coordinate 68,258, forward strand.
AAAAATTTGAAACATTCTGCCGGGAAGAGATTAGAGCATCACAGCTTGACGGCAGTGAAGAGGTCGTCTTTGAAAATATCAAACATGGTATTCATGGACAGGTTGAATTTAATAAATGTAGTGACAAAGTCACTCGAATTTACCGATATTAAGATAATATCAGCTAGCTTTAGCAATAGAAGTGTAAATAAGATTGATTAATTGTAAAAGATCTATCAAATCTTACTAGCCTTTCTAGCTGTTTTTATTTATATTGGTTGTGTAAAAATGAAAATATTTTTGGGAGTAAAAATACTATGTACAAGCAAGATGTAACCATTACTGCATCTAACGGTCTTCATACCCGCCCTGCTGCACAATTTGTAAAAGAAGCAAAAAACTTTAACGCTGAAATTACCGTCACTTCAAACGGTAAAAGTGCCAGTGCTAAAAGTTTATTTAAATTGCAAACTTTAGGTTTAACACAAGGGACAACAATTACAATTTCTGCTGAAGGCGAAGACGAGAAAGAAGCAGTAAATCATTTAGTAAAATTAATTCCTGAATTGGAATAAAACTCCCAATAAGCTATAAACGGTTTTAATATTGAATAAGGATTAAATGTTATGGTATCAGGTATACTTGTTTCTCCGGGTATCGCTTTTGCAAAAGCGCTATTATTAAAAGAAGAACCTATTGTGATCAATAATAGGCCAATTCTTGATAACAAAATCGATGCTGAAATAGACCGCTTTAAACAAGCTCGTCAAAAATCAAGCGAGCAACTTAATGCGATTATGGAACGAGCAAAAACGACTTTAGGCGAAGATAAAGCAGCCATATTTGAAGGTCATATTATGCTTCTTGAAGATGAAGATCTTGAGCAAGAAGTTATCTCTCGCATTAAAAGCAAACATTCAAGTGCTGATGCCGCAGTTCAAGCTGTATTTGAAACCCAAGCAAAAGAGCTAGAAAATTTAGATGACGAATATTTAAAAGAGCGTGCAGCTGATATTCGTGATATTGGTAAGCGATTACTAAAAAATATTTTAGGCATTGAAATCGTTGATTTAAGTGCGATTAGCCAACCATGTATTTTAGTGGCAACCGACTTAACACCGTCTGAAACAGCGCAACTTAATTTAGACATGGTATTAGGCTTTATTACTGATGCTGGTGGACGCACTTCGCACACCTCAATTATGGCACGTTCATTAGAAATTCCAGCCATTGTTGGTACATCAAATGCAACGCAAATGATTAAACAAGGTGATTTTGTTATTTTAGATGCGATCAACAACGCAATTTATATTAACCCGGATCACGCCACTCAAGAAAAACTTAAACAAGTTCAAGCAAAATACATCAGTGATAAAGAAGAGTTAGCCAAATTAAAAGATCTCCCTGCGGTCACGCTTGATGGTCACCAAGTCGAAATTTGTGGCAACATCGGTACTGTTCGTGATATTGCCGGAGCTGAGCGTAACGGCTATGAAGGTGTGGGGCTTTATCGTACTGAATTTTTATTCATGGATCGTGATGCGTATCCAAATGAAGAAGAACAATTCAAAGCTTACAAAGAAGTGGCTGAAGCGGCTAAAGGTTTATCGGTCATTGTGCGTACAATGGATATCGGTGGTGACAAAGATGTCCCTTATATGCACCTGCCAAAAGAAGAGAATCCATTCTTAGGTTGGCGTGCAATCCGTATCTGCCTCGATCGTAAAGAGATTTTACATGCTCAGTTACGTGCTATTTTACGTGCTTCTGCATTTGGTAAATTACGTATTATGTTCCCGATGATCATATCGGTTGAAGAAATCCGTATCTTAAAATCTGAAATTAATATTCTTAAAGAACAACTCACCGCTGAAGGTAAAGCGTTTGATAAGGGTATTGAAATCGGTGTTATGATTGAAACCCCAGCTGCTGCGGTGATAGCTCGCCATTTAGCGAAAGAAGTTGACTTCTTTAGTATCGGAACTAACGATTTAACCCAATACACCCTTGCTGTTGACCGTGGTAATGAGCTAATTTCTCACCTGTATAACCCACTGTCACCGTCAGTGTTAACATTAATTAAAAATGTTATTGATGCTTCTCACAAAGAAGGCAAATGGACGGGTATGTGTGGAGAACTCGCTGGCGATGAAAGAGCAACAGTTTTACTACTCGGTATGGGACTTGATGAATTTAGTATGAGTGCGGTATCGATTCCAAAAATCAAAAAACTGATTCGTAACACCAATTACGAAGAAGCGAAGAAATTTGCTGAAAATGCATTAGAAAAAGCAACAGCGAAAGAAATTCTTGATTTAATTGAAAAATATACCGCTGAAAAACAAATCTGTTAGGAGACAATAATGGGTCTATTCGATAAAATTAAGCAATTTGTGTCCGATGGTAGCAAAAATAGCATCGAAATTATTGCGCCACTAAGTGGAGAAATTGTCAAAATCGAAGATGTACCAGATGTGGTTTTTGCTGAAAAAATCGTTGGTGATGGCGTAGCTATCAAACCGTCTGGTAATAAAATTGTTGCACCATTAAATGGTAGAATTGGCAAGATTTTCGAGACAAATCATGCGTTTGCAATTGAATCTGACGAGGGTATCGAGCTATTTGTTCACTTTGGTATCGATACTGTTGAGCTTAAAGGTGAAGGCTTTACTCGTATTGCAGAAGAAGGGCAACAAGTAAAAATTGGCGATACAATTATTGAAATTGATCTGCCATTACTTGAGAGCAAAGCTAAATCAGTGTTAACACCAGTTGTGATATCTAATATGGAAACTGTTGTTGAACTGACTAAGTTATCTGGCTCTGTTGAGGCAGGTAAAACACCAATTATGCGTGTAAAAAAATAACATCGCAAAAAGTTACTACTCATAAAAAAACCTTCAGTTTTCGCTGAAGGTTTTTTGTTGCAAAAACTCAAACACAGAGTTCAAATAATTGGTTTAACGCCATTTTTTGTATTGATTAATCAGGCTGTTGGTTGACTGATCATGTGAGCTAACGGGTTTATCATCCGCAAGTTCAGGTAAAATGCGACCAGCTAACTGCTTACCTAATTCAACGCCCCACTGATCAAAGCTAAAGATATTTAAAATAACGCCTTGCGTGAAGATTTTGTGCTCATACATCGCCACTAATGCACCTAAAGTATATGGCGTGATTTTTTTCACTAAAATAGAGTTGGTCGGTTTATTACCTTCAAAAACTTTAAATGGCACTATCGACTTAACGTCATCAAGTTTTTTACCGGCAGCAATAAACTCTTGTTCAACTTGCTCAGCGGTTTTACCAAAGGCTAACGCTTCTGTTTGCGCAAAGAAGTTAGATAATAATTTAGGATGATGATCACCAACTGGATTATGGCTGATTGCCGGTGCAATAAAATCACAAGGAATTAATTTTGTGCCTTGATGAATTAATTGATAAAAAGCATGTTGCCCGTTAGTACCTGGCTCACCCCAAATAATTGGGCCAGTGGTATAAGTTGTTTTCTTACCATTACGATCAACGCTTTTACCATTTGACTCCATATTGCCTTGTTGGAAATAGGCAGCAAAACGGTGCATATACTGATCATAAGGTAAAATAGCCTCAGTTTCTGCGCCAAAAAAGTTGTTATACCAAATACCAATTAAAGCAAGCAACGTCGGAATATTTTTTTCAATTGGTGCACTTTGGAAGTGCTTATCCATAGCATGACCGCCCGCTAAAAACTGTTTAAAATTATCAAAGCCAATGGATAACACAATCGATAAACCGATTGCCGACCAAGAAGAGTAACGACCACCAACCCAATCCCAAAACTCAAACATATTAGCAGTATCGATACCAAATTTTTCAACCTCTTTGGCGTTAGTTGAAAGCGCCACAAAGTGCAAGGCAACTGCTTTATCATCTTTAGCGGCATCAAGTAACCAGTCACGTGCGGTTTGGGCATTGGTCATCGTTTCTTGTGTGGTAAACGTTTTAGATGCTACTAAAAATAGGGTCGTTTCCGGATTTAAGCCCTTAAGTGCCTCAACAATATGTGTCCCGTCTACATTTGAAACAAAGTGCATGGTTAAATGATTTTTATAAGGGCGTAATGCTTCGGTAATCATCACCGGCCCTAAATCTGAACCGCCGATACCGATATTTACCACATCAGTAATTGCTTTACCGGTGTAACCTTTCCACTCACCGCTAATGACTTTTTTACTGAAAGATTCCATTTTTGCTAATACTGCATTGACCTCATCCATGACATTTTTACCGTCAACATAAATCGGCGTATTAGACACATTTCTTAATGCTACATGCAAAACAGCACGATCTTCAGTGCGATTGATTTTTTCGCCGCTGTACATCGCATTAATTGCGCCGTTTAAATCACACTCCTCAGCCAACTGATAAAGTTGCTTAAGGGTTGCTTGAGTAATACGGTTTTTAGACAGATCAACCAAAAACTCATCTTCAAAAGGGATACTGAGTTGTTCAACTCGGTTTGGCTCCTCTTTGAGGATTTGGGCAATGGTTTTATCTTTTTGTTGTTGATAGCTTGCTTGAAGGGATTTCCAAGAAGAGGTGGTAGTTGGATCAATTGACTTTAACATAAACTTATTCCTTAAATAATATTGCACTATTAACCATGATATAACTATGCATAACATGATGCAAGATAAGGATTTATCCTTCAAAATGAAGTAAGTAGAAAAAATAATAAAAGTTATTTTCTTTTCCTAATCAAATAACTTGAATATAATGTTAAAGATAAGATATTTGATACATTTAACCTTTCAAAAAAAGATTTTCTAACGAATGATAACCAATAAAATAAATAAATTTCGTAGATTATTATATTAGGATATTTCATGCCCAATATTCAGACGCTAGTACCAGCCTTAGATAAAATCGTTCGCATTTGTGATTATTTAGATAGTCATAAAGGTGCAACTTTTAGTCAAATATTTCAAGACCTTAGTTTACCTAAAAGCAGTACTTCAACACTACTTAATGCATTAGTTATGCATGGTATCTTACGTCAAGATCAAAATAAGTTTTATCTTGGATTAAAATTGCATCAATGGGGTGATAAATCGTTGGAACAGTTCGATATCACCCAAATCGCTCAGCCATTGATGACTAAATTAAGAGATCAAACCAACTTAACTTGTCATCTAGGTGTTCTTGATGGGCTCTATTCTGTCTATATTGCTAAAATTGAAAATGATCAGGCAATTGGCATTCGTACCTGGATTGGCAAAAAATTACCATTACATAGTTCAGGTATTGGTAAAGCCTTAATAGCTTGGTTACCGGATGAAAAAATCGACCAACTGATACCCGAAGACAAATTGCCCAAATATACCGACACCACCATAACCAGCAAAAAACAGTTAAAAAAAGAGCTGGCTAAAATCCGATCGCAAGGTTGGGCGTATGATAATCAGGAAGATGTAAAAGGCGTACATTGTATCGCAGCGCCGATATTTAATAAAAATCATGAACCAATTGCGGCGATAAGTATTTCCGGCGTTCTTTTTCAGCTACCGGTAGAGAAGATCGAAAAATACTCCGAGCTCGTCCGTAAAGCCTGCCAACAGCTAACCAATAAGTTTTAACAATATTGAATCATAACGATTCAATATTATTTTAACGCTTTTACTCAATACATTATTAAGCGATCTGCTTAAATAGCTCAATCAGTTTTTGTTTATCAAAAAATACCGGATTGGCACCAGCACAGGCATCTTTCATTGAATTTTCAGCTAATAATTCAAAATCAGGATTATTAACACCTAACTCCTTCAATGATTTAGGAATACCGACTTCTTGCGCTAAATCTTCAATTCTTTTAATCACATAATCAACACACTCTTGATCACTTTTATCTTTTGTATCAAAGCCAATGGTTTGTGCAATCACTCTAAATTTTTGTGGTGCATGTTTAGCATTTTCTTTCTCAACTACTGACAACAGCATCGCATTACAAACACCATGCGGTAAATCATAAAGCCCGCCTAATTGATGCGCCATAGCATGCACATTGCCTAGCCCGGCATTACTAAAAGCGATACCATTTAAAAAGCAGGCATAGCTCATCTGCTCTCTGGCTTGAATATCATCACCATTTTTAACCGCTCTGGCTAAATATTTAAAGGTTTGAGCGATAGCATATAATGCTGTTGAATCAGTAACATCCATCGCCCCTTTAGCAACCACCGCTTCAATTGCATGAGTTAACGCATCCATTCCGGTTGCAGCGGTTAAATTGGCAGGTTTGGAAATCATTAAATCCGGATCGCTAACGGTTATTGATGCCAACGTATTAGGATCGACCATAATCATTTTTACATGTCTACTTTCATCGGTAATAACATAATTAATGGTGACTTCAGCAGAAGTGCCCGCTGTGGTTGCTATTGCCACAATAGGCAAACATTTTTGTTTACTTTTATGCATCCCTTCATAATCGGTAATTTTGCCACCGTTGGTCGCCAAAACCGCAACGGCTTTACCACAATCTTGTGGAGAACCGCCACCGATTGAGACGATAAAATCGCATGCCGATTCTTGACATAACTTGAGTGCATTTTCAACATTGGCAACGGTTGGATTAGGTTTCACATCATAAAAAATAACTGATTCGATACCCTCTTTTTCTAAAATATCAACGACTTTATCGACCGTACCATTACCAAATAAAAACTTATCGCTAACCACAAATGCCTTTTTGCAATTCAATTTTTTTACGGGTACACCTAATTCAGACAGGCAACCTTTGCCTAATAAATTAACCGGCGGAATGTAATAAATCATATTTACCTCTTAAATTAATAACATCTTAAACAATTCCTAGAAAAGAACTTAATTTCATTATACGGAAAAAATAAACATGCAAAAAAAATAATTTTTACAATGAGAGGAGGATCACAAAATTTATTTTCTTTTGTATTTTCGGATTGCAATTGAAAATTTTTTCACCAATAATCCGTTCAAGACATAGAAATAAAGTTCTATATCATGAACAAAGGAGAAAAAATGAGTCTGGCAAAATTTAAAGGAATATTCCCACCCGTTCCGACAATCGTCGATAAACACGGGGATCTTGATAAAAAAGGGATGGCTAATTTATTAGATCATCTGATTAACAATGAAGCTGACGGAGTTTTGATTTTAGGTAGCGGTGGTGAGTTTTGTCATATGCCACCTAAACTCCGATTTGAAGTGGCTGAATTTGCGGTTAAGCATATCAAGCAACGCATTCCGGTCATGATTGGCATATCCAGCCCGAGTACCAAAGAAACAATTGAATACGGTCAACATGCAGCACAAATCGGCGCTGATGCCGTTTTGGTTGTCAATCCTTATTATGCTTTATTGAATAGTGAGGCGATTTATCACCATTATAAAACTGTTGCTGAAAATATTAATATACCGATTCTACTTTACAATTTCCCCGCATTAACCGGTCAAGATATTGGTATTGATGTCATTACCCGATTGGCAAAGGATGTGCCAAATATTATCGGGCTAAAAGATACCATTGATAACATTAGCCATACACGGGAAGTGATCAACCAAGTGCATGCTTTCCGGCCTGATTTTATCATCTTCAGTGGATTTGACGAGTATATGCTAGATACGCTGATTTTAGGTGGTCATGGCGGTATTCCGGCTACATTTAACTTTGCCCCTAAAATTACCAAGGGAATTTATAAAGCGTTCAAGCAAAAGGATTATGAAACAGCATTTACATTACAACGTCAATTAGCAAAATTGATGCCTATTTATGCAATTGAAACCCCATTTTTTGCTGTCATTAAACAAGCGATCAAACTCACCGGTATCGATATTTCAACTGAAGTTTTAGCGCCGGTAAAAAAACTACCAAACAACAAACAAGACTTATTAGTTGAACTATTAAAGTCGGCACAAATTCCTATTATCAATAAATAATTGGAGGGATCCATATGAATAATATTGAAAATAAAACCATTCCTAAAGGTCGTTGGAAACATATCATTCCAGCAACCATTTTAGTGTATATAGTGGCATACATGGACAGAACCAATATTGCCATTGGTATTGCAGGCGGAATGAATAAAGATTTAGGTATGACAGCATCGTTTGCCGGTCTTGTCGCAGGAATCTTTTTTATTGGTTATATCTTTTTACAAATTCCGGGTGGTCAAATAGCTGAACGATACAGCGCCAAAAAATTTATTGCATGGACGATTGTTGTTTGGGGAGGTTTTGCGGCGATAACAGGGTTTGTGCGTGATCCGATTCAACTACTTATCATCCGTTTTATATTGGGAGTTGCTGAAGGTGGCGTATATCCGGCTATATTAGCATTAATTGGGCATTGGTTTCCTAACCATGAAAGAGCTAGAGCAATAGCATTTTTCCAAATGAATTTAGCGGCAGCATCTATTATCACCGGTCCGTTATCTGGCTGGTTAATTGAAGTTTGGGGCTGGAGAGAGATGTTTATTATTGAAGGCATTATCTCGTTAGCATTGCTGTTTGTTTGGATGCCACTGGTTTGTGATTATCCACATCAAGCTAAATGGCTCGATCCAAAAGAACTCAATTGGTTAAATCAACAATTTGCCAAAGATAAAGCGCTGATAAAATTAGATGATAAAGCCAGTGTCAAAACCGTATTAAGCAGTATCAACTTATGGAAACTGGTGGCTATCTATTTCTTCTTCCAAATCGGTTTTTACGGTTTTGCCCTTTGGATGCCAATGTTAATTAAACAATTGACCGGTAGTGGTATGTCTATTGTAGGGCTATTAACCGCAGCGCCATACATTTTATGTATTTTCGGACAATATTATATTGCCAAATTATGTGACCAAACATTGAATCGTAGACTCTATACCGCCATTCCAATGATTGGATTTGCGATATGTTTAACATTATCAATATTATTAGAAAATTACACATGGCTGGCTTATGGAATGATGGTTTTATGTGGCTTTTTCCTACAAGCGTATGCCGGTCCATTTTGGACTTTACCCCCATTATTATTCCCGGCAAATGTGTTAGGCGGAGTACGAGGAACAATCAATGCGCTAGGTAATCTTGGCGGATTTATCGGTCCATATCTTGTTGGTTTATTAACCGTAACCGTAAGTAAAAATGCAGGATTGTATACCTTAGTTGGGGCGTTAATTATGGCAATACTGTTATTGTTCACGCTACCGGCTATCACCGCAAAACCAACAAAATAAAAAAATTAAAACTGCATTGGAGGATATTATGCAACAGAAATGTAAATTTGCCAGGGATCTATGGTCACAATTAGACGCATTACGAATGGGAATGAATTATACCGTTGAAGATACTGAAAAACCACAAGTGCTAATTGACGACTGTTATGGAGAAAGCCACCCCGGAAGTTATCACCTCGATAGTTTAGGTTATGAAGTTATGCTTGGTGTACATGAGCGGAGTGGACGCTCTGTACGTAGTCATGTCACCGATATATGTGACGGCTGGGGGCAAGGTCACGACGGCATGAATTATATACTAGCATCAAGAGAAGCTATCGCAAATATGGTCGAAATTCATGGATCGGTCATACCCTATGATGCCGCGGTACTTATTTCAAGTTGTGATAAATCTGTACCGGCTCATCTTATTGCCGCAGCACGACTTGATATACCATTAGTGCATGTTCCGGGCGGATCGATGCGCCCTGCTCCCAATATGACAACCTCAGACTTAGGCGGTGCCACTGCACAATATAAAAAAGGCGAGATTGATATTAAACAAATTCAAACCTTACAAAGATGTGGTTGTCCTACCGCTGGGGCATGTCAATTTATGGGTACCGCAAGTACCATGCAATGTATGTCCGAAGCGCTGGGATTAGCGCTTCCGGGTAGTGCATTAGCGCCATCGACCATGTCTGAAATTCGAAGAATGGCCAGATCGGCCGGACACCATGCCATGTATCTAGCCAAAGAAGGGATAACAGCAGGTAAAATCCTTACACCCGCAGCATTTGAAAATGCCATAAAAGTCCACGCAGCAATCAGTGGTAGTACCAATGCGCTCATTCACTTACCGGCAATTGCCCATGCAGCAGGCTTCGAGTTAACAGCAGATGTCTTTGATCGAATCAACAATACCGTACCTTACCTCACCAATGTACAACCTAGCGGGCAATATGTCACCGAATTATTATGGTTCGCCGGCGGTATCCCTATGGTGCAATGGATGATTAAAGACTTACTTGATCTGGATGTCATGACCGTGACCGGACATTCATTAGGTGATAATTTGGAAATGATGCAGCAAACCGGTTTCTTTGACCGAAATTTAGGCTATTTGCATAATTACAAATTACAACGAAATGATTTAATCCGCCAACCTAACCAAGAAAAAATGGGATCTATCGCCGTTTTAAAAGGCAATATCGCTCCGGACGGAGCCGTTATCAAATACACGGCTTGTAGTGCTGATATGCATAAACATACAGGGCCGGCAAAAGTTTATAATTCTGAAGAAGCCGCTCAAGAAGCTATTATTAATAATCGGGTTAACCCTGGCGATGTTATTTTTATCTGTTATGAAGGACCAAAAGGATCAGGTGCGCCAGAAATGCTAATGACCACGGATGCGATTGTCTTTGATAAACGTCTCAATGGAAGTGTTGCGTTGATCACTGACGGTCGTTTTTCAGGTGCGACACATGGGCCATGTATTGGTCATGTATCGCCGGAAGCGGCTGAAGGCGGTCCAATTGCCCTTGTTGAAGATAATGATATTGTCGAAATTGATGTCCACGCAAGAAAACTCAATATTATTGGTATTAATGGCGAAATGAAATCTGCACAAGAAATTGCTGAAATATTTTCTCAACGAAAACAACAATGGACGCCACCGGATTATTCCAACCGAAAAGGCGTGTTTAAGCAATATACTCAAAAAGCTAAATCATTAATGGCGGGTGCATATATAGAATAACAATAACACAAAGTGCCACCTATCAACATTCGTGGCACTTTAAAGTCAAGATCGTATTTACAGTAGGCAACAGCGATAAAATACCGCCCATGGCGATATAGAAGATCCTATCGGCAAACAGATACTAAATAAATGCAGCGTATTGATACAAACCTTTTAAAACGGTTTAGCCGATAAAACCTTAAATAGAAACAGATCTACTAAAAATGATCTTATTTGTTACCACTAAATCGATTCTAACTAAAACCAATTTAATTTAAGACAAAACACAAACAAAAAAATTTAATCAATCAAACTTGCTGAAATTCCTCTATATTGGAATAACAACAAAAATTCCAATATAGAGGAATAACCATTTGTTAATTATAGATTTTTTATGATCAAGTTCACAATTATGCAATCAAATAGTTGTTCCGGAATTTGATAATCGTAAAATCGACTTATCCAATATACAGGATAAAAGTACAATATATGGGAATGTATGTCTAAAGTACCCGCTTTACAAAGAACAGTTAAAATTCTTACTTTAATCGCTTCTAAAGGTAAGTGTAGTGCCGCCGAAATAATCAGTAATCTACAAATACCTAAGAGCTCCGCTTATCTATTATTAGAAGAACTAAAATCGTATCAATTTATCAAACAAGATCAGAACGGTGATTATTTTTTATGGATAAAATTAGTTGAGTTAGGTGAACTGGCTTCAAATTGTTTTGATATAAGAGAAATAGCCAAAAAACATCTTGCCCGATTAACCAATCACACCGGGCTTTTAACTCATCTGGGCATTTTAGACAACAATACCGCTTACTATATTTTGAAATGTGAATCACACAGCACAATCAGTGTGCGTTCTTATGTCGGCAAACAAGTATCCCTTTATCGTTCCGGCGTCGGAAAATGCTTATTAGCATTCCAACCTAGTGAAAAAATAGCCGAAATTGTTAAGCAACTGTCCTTCGAACAAAAAACCACAAATACAATCATGACCACCAGCGCCTTACATACAGAATTAGCAAAGATTCGTCAACAAGGCTGTAGTTTTGATAATCAAGAGGATTATATCAATATAAGATGTATAGCTGCTCCCATATTTAATGCACAAAACAATATCGCAGCGGCCATATCTGCTGTAGGAACAACATTTCAAATAACCGATAAAGTCATACCGGAAATCACAACTAAAATTAAGGAGTGTGCAAAAGATATCTCAAAAGAGTTGGGCTGTCTTATGTACGAATAATTTTTGTAACACAAAAGGAGAAAGTAGATGAAACTACCTAAAATAAAAGAAATAAGGGCTTATTTTATGGGAGGAGCAACCGCCGAAAAAGGGAGCGGCGGGGCAGACTATCACGATCAGGGCGGCCACCACTGGATCGACGACCATATCGCCACGCCAATGAGTAAGTATAAAGAGTATGAACAATCGCGTCAATCTTTTGGTATTAATGTCCTTGGCACACTGATTGTTGAAGTTGAAGCTGATAATGGTCAAACAGGATTTGCCGTATCAACCGGCGGAGAAATGGGATGTTTTATTGTAGAAAAACACCTAAATCGATTTGTTGAAGGAAAATGTGTTTCTGATATCAAATTAATTCATGATCAAATGCTCAACGCAACCATGTATTACGCCGGATCCGGTGGATTAGTGATGAACACCATATCGTGCGTTGATCTTGCCCTTTGGGATCTGTTTGGAAAAGTCACGGATCTGCCTGTATACAAATTATTAGGCGGTGCCGTCCGTGATGAAATTCAATTTTATGCAACCGGCGCTCGTCCGGATTTAGCCAAATCAATGGGATTTATTGGCGGTAAGATGCCAACGCATTGGGGACCGCATGACGGTGATCAAGGAATAGAGAAAGATGCGCAAATGGTTGCCCAAATGCGAAAGGCATGCGGTGAAGATTTTTGGTTAATGCTAGATTGCTGGATGAGTCAAGATGTCAACTATGCAACAAAACTCGCTCACGCATGTGCGCCTTATAACTTAAAATGGATCGAAGAGTGTTTACCTCCCCAACAATATGAAGGATACCGTGAATTAAAACGCAATGCCCCACCGGGAATGATGGTCACATCCGGTGAACATCATGGAACGATTCAATCATTTAGAACATTATCTGAAACAGGTATTGATATCATGCAACCCGATGTTGGCTGGTGTGGTGGTTTAACCACGTTACTGGAAATTGCAGCCATTGCAAAATCAAAAGGACAACTAGTTGTGCCTCATGGTTCATCGGTGTATTCCCACCATGCAGTCATTACATTTACCAATACCCCATTTAGTGAATTTTTAATGACAAGCCCCGATTGTTCAACGCTACGCCCTCAATTTGATCCAATACTGATTGATGAGCCTGTTCCTGTGAATGGGAAAATTCATAAATCAGTGCTTGATAAACCAGGTTTTGGTGTTGAATTAAATCGTGAATGTAAATTCATTCGTCCTTATTCTCATTAATGATATGAAGAAAAAAACGATTGTTGATTAATGATTGCAGTTTTACAAAAACGTTAAAACTGCAATGTAAGATCCAATAATCTTCTTCATATGAACACTATCTACATCTCTATCATATGTATGGAGAGGGGGGTTTTTATGTCTAATATTCTTGAAAAAGCGGTAAGTAAAACCCGTTTAAGACTTGTACCATTTATGTTAGTGCTTTATGTATTAGCTTTTTTAGATCGTGCAAATATTGGTTTTGCTAAATCTGCCTATCAAATAGATACCGGACTAAGTAACGAAGCATTTGCGCTTGGCGCCGGAATATTCTTCGTCGCTTATGCTTTTTTAGGTGCACCGGCCAATTTATTAATGCGCAAATTTGGCGCCCGCTATTGGATTGGTGGAACAACTTTAGTATGGGGATTTTTATCCGCTGCAATGGCTTATGCAGATTGTGAATGGAAATTCTTAGCGGTACGGGTACTACTGGGTATGGCTGAAGCGGGCTTCTTCCCCGGTATGATCTACTTAACTTCGCAATGGTTTCCGCAAAAGTATCGTGCCGGAATAATGGGGCTATTTTATATGGGAGCACCTTTAGCGCTCACATTTGGATCACCGCTATCCGGCGCTTTGTTAGAAATGCATGGCTTTTTAGATCGCCCCGGTTGGTACTGGATGTTTATTATCGAAGGCGTGCTTGCCGTGATAGCCGGTGTTATCACCTTCCTTTATCTTGATGACAACATCAGTGATGCCAGATTTCTCAATGAAAATGAAAAACAGGCATTACAAGCAAAATTATCATCCGAAGAAAGTGTAAAAACGACATCTAAAATAATCGATGCTATCAGTAATATTACCGTTTGGCATCTGGCCATTATCTACATGATCATTCAAATAAGTGTTTATGGACTTATTTTCTTTTTACCCACTCAAGTTGCCCAATTAATGGGAACTACAGTTGGATTTAAAGCATCTTTAGTGGCAGCGATTCCATGGATTGCCGCACTATTTGGCACTTATTTTATTCCGCGATATTCTGACAAAGTAGGTGAACGACGAAATATCGCCGCAATAACCCTACTCATCGCCGGTTTAGGCATCGGGATTTCAGCCCTTGCCAGCCCTACCATTGCAATTATTGCGCTGTGTTTTGCCGCTATTGGTTTTATTGCCGTGCAACCTGTTTTTTGGACGATACCAACTAATCTGTTATCCGGCGCAGCGCTTGCCGCTGGTATCGGCTTTATCAACATGTTTGGTGCATTTGGTGGTTTTTTTGCGCCAATTATCCGTGTAAAAGCCGAAACAGTTTTTAATAACAATATGGCTGGTTTACTCACTTTAGCGTTAATCACGATAATCGGTACCTTAACCATATTTATGCTAAAACAGACTAACAAAAATAGTTAATAAACTGAGCTTATTGATTTTATCAATAAGCTCCTAAAAATTTGGAATAACACAATGAAAAATTTATTGGAAAACGAATTTAAACAACAAATTACAAAGGGAAATTTACAAATTGGGCTTTGGTTATCGTCCGCAACATCCTATATGGCTGAAATTGCAGCCACATCACAATATGACTGGTTGCTTATTGACGGTGAGCATGCACCAAATACCGCTCAAACACTACTGACACAACTTCAAGCCATTGCGCCATATAAAGCGCATCCGGTCGTACGCCCTTTAGAAGGTCAGCAAGCAAATATTAAACAGATTTTAGATATTGGCTCACAAACATTATTAATTCCCATGGTCGAAACGGCCAAACAAGCTAAAGAAATCGTTTCAGCAACACGTTATCCGCCGGAAGGGATTCGCGGTGTCGGGGCGAGCGTGGCAAGAGCCGCCCGGTGGGGAAAAATTGAAAACTACATGCAAAAAGTGAATGATTCGCTTTGCCTGCTGGTGCAAGTAGAAAGCAAAAAAGCATTAGAAAATCTTGATGAAATTGTGATGACTGACGGCATTGACGGGGTATTTATTGGTCCAGCCGATTTGTCCGCCTCCTTAGGTTATCCCGACAATGCAGGACATGAAGAAGTCCAAAAAATCATTGAAAAAACGATCAAAAGAATTAGGCAATTAGGTAAAGCGGCAGGATTTTTAGCGGTCGATATCGAAATGGCCAAAAAATGTATTTCATGGGGAGCAAATTTCGTTGCCGTTGGTGTTGATACCATGCTGTATATGCAAGCGCTTGATGAAAGATTAAGCCACTTTAAACAGCTAGAAAAAACAAATCAATCATCTAATGTTTCTTATTAATTAAGAAAGATAGCCAACTTACATAAAAAACAAAGAAATTAAATAAACCCCAGTCCTATGGGTAAACTCGATTTTTTTAAATTTGAATAACCAAAAGGCGTCAGTGGGGTTTTTCCTAGGCTTTAACCGTTAATTTTGCTATGCAAATGTGCGAGTAGATCATGGCAGACAAGCTAAGCACAATTTACTAACACTCATCAACCGTTACGACACAATCGAAAAATAGTTATTGAGTAGCTAAACAACGGCAACAAGCATACAGCCGAAAATACCCAAATAGAACAATCGAAGTTAATCCAAAAAACCATAAAAATGTATCATTTACCTATAATAATAGCCCCGATATCAATAATGATATCAACGATTCAGATACAATGATTGTGATTGAATAAATGTGAGTGTAAAAAAATATTATTTAATTTTTTTATTTCTAATAAAAGGATGTCTTATTGTTTCCACCCAATTTGTTGCAAAAATAGCAGCTATGATAAAAAAGCAAGCTGAATAAAGAATAAAATAATTATCGATTGTGTAAAAAAAAATTTTACGTTCGCTACAAACTGTTATTTGAAAAAAAACCATTGCATATGTCAATATAATTGCAAATCGGCGTTTCCATCTCAAACTATTATTATATTTATAATCTTTTTCAGTAAAACGCCGAAAATAATAACAAATCCAAAGAGTGGTGATTGATATAAAATAATAGATAAAAACAACAATTATTAGCATCAATAATCATCCTTAAAATTTATTTAATCTCATATTGTTCACCATTTGGACTTATACAACGATAGTAATGTCCGGGTGCTTCTTCATTTTCATCAAATGTGAGTACGTGAACTATCACACAACTATCAACTAAATTACCTACATTCGTGATTTTTTCCGGTTCAGATAGACTTAATAACGATTGATTTATACCTTTATCATAAACAAAAATATTTTTTAAATATCTTCTATTACGGACTTTAGCCAAACCATATCATTAAAAATTAATCATCAATCGTCAAATTACGAGTGGTTAAATCAAACGGTGTTAATTGATACACATAGTAGTTAAGCCAGTTGCTAAAGAGTAAATAAGCGTGGCTTCGCCATGTTGCTTTGGGGGTTAAATCGGGGTTATTTTCCGGAAAATAGTTATAAGGAATATCCGGATTTATTCCTGCTTTCAAATCCCGATAATACTCATTGGCTAAGGTAAACGAGTCATATTCCGGATGACCGGTGACAAATGCCATTCGTTTATCGGCGGTTGCCATTAAATAAGGTCCGGCTATATCTGATTCGGCCAAAATCATTAAATCGGTATAGTTTTTAATTTTATCAATCGGAAAATCGGCATACCTTGAATGTGGCGCTAAAAAAGCATCGTCAAAACCACGGGTTAAAATCGCATTAGGTTGTAAAATTTGGTGTTGATAAACGCCCGATAATTTATGGTTACGGGTGAATTTTGGCAAATCATACAGCACATTTAATGCCGCTTGTACCGCCCAACAAACAAACATCGTTGAGGTCACATGCTCTTTTGCCCAAGCGATGATTTGAGCAAGCTTAGGCCAGTAAACCACATCAGAAAATGCGACTTTACCTAATGGAGCACCGGTAATAATCAATCCGTCAAAATTTTGCTGACAAATATCATCAAAATCACAATAAAAGCTATTTAAATGTTCAACCGGAGTATTTTTTGATTCACGTTGATCGATACGTAATAACTGGATATTGACTTGTAGTGAAGAGTTAGACAGTAACCGTAAAAATTGATTTTCGGTCTCTATTTTTTTGGGCATTAAATTGAGGAACAGGAGCTTAAGCGGTCGAATTTCTTGGGTATTGGCACGAGACGACGTCATCACAAATACATTTTCATTACGAAGCACATCAACAGCAGGTAATGAATCAGGAATACATATTGGCATAACAAAACTCCTAAAAAACAATAAATAATTTTAAACCTCTAAAATAGACGTCTAGAAATCTTTATAGCTAAATATAATGTGTTTTAGCAAGTTTGTCGAGAATTTTATCAGATATATTCGATAAGATATTTCAAACAAAATCAGACAAATAGTCATGATTGCTGATGATTATTCGCACGGATTAATCATGCTTATTTTACGATATGATTTGAACAGTAAAACAGCATAGTAAATAACGTATTTAAAAGCGTGATAAAAAAAGTATGGTTAAAAAGCCCGTGTATCGGTACGCCAGGTATCGGCAGTCAATGCTTCACCAAAATAGCTATTGATCAGCTTTTGGGTGATATCACTTAATGGCGAGGCTAATACTTCTGCGGTATTACCGGATTCGACAAGATCGCCATTATGCATCACTAAAATTTCGTCGCTGATATGTTTCATCATGCCGATATCCTGAGTAACATACACATACGAGATATTATGCTCAGCTTGCAGTGAAAGCATTAAATTGACAATCTGCGAACGCATAGAGATATCTAAAGCGGCTAACGCCTCGTCGAGAATAATCACCTTAGGTTTTAAAATCAGTGCCCGAGCCAGTGCAACACGCTGTTTTTGCCCGGCGGCCATGACTGACGGATAATAAGAAGCATGTTCCGGCAATAGTCCGACTTGTTTCAATACGTCACTGATCATCTTTTCCCGTTCAAAAGCATCATACTGAGTATTGCACTTTAACGGTATTTCCAGCAATTGACCAATGCGTAGTCTTGGATCGAACGAGCTTTCAACATGTTGGAAGATCATACGAATTAATTGAGAACGGGAACTGAAATCACCATACTCGACTTTGCCACCGTCGATCCAAATATCACCGCTATCGGGTTTAATCATACCGACCAACATTTTAGCCAATGTTGATTTACCGGAGCCATTTTGCCCAATAATGGCTAAGGTTTTGCCTTCGTTTAATGAGAAGGATATCGGTTTAACAGCATCGATATACAAATGCCCAAACAGACCTTTTGGGATCTTAAATCGCTTTGATAAGTTACGCACTTTTAATATTGGATTCATGTTATCTTCCTACTATCTATGGTTACTCATCAATATTTAAAGGAAAGTGGCAAGCAACAGCATGATCTTTTATCGGAATAAGTTCGGGTGCTTGAATACATTTTTTTTGCGCATACGGACAACGAGGACCCAACCGACAACCGATCGGTAAATGTTCTAACGAAGGAATAACACCGGGCAAAGTATTTAACGGACTTTTGTGCGGCATTGATTTACCAAAATCAGGGATCGCATAAATCAAAGCTTGAGTATAGGGGTGATAAGGCGACTTGATCAGATCTTCACTATCAGCAACCTCTACCGTTTGACCACAATAAAGGACATTAATGCGATCTGTCCACCTTGTTACCATTTGTAGATCATGACTAATGAGCAAAATGGTGGTCCCCATATTTTGATTCA
Source organism: Gilliamella sp. B3172 (assembly GCF_026536465.1). Taxonomy (NCBI): domain Bacteria; kingdom Pseudomonadati; phylum Pseudomonadota; class Gammaproteobacteria; order Orbales; family Orbaceae; genus Gilliamella; species Gilliamella sp. B3172. The sequence continues at coordinate 87,365 of NZ_JAFNOA010000009.1, forward strand.
TACTCGCCAATAACCGAAAGATTTGGGCTTCGGTTGTGGCTTCCATTGCGTTAGTTGGCTCATCGGCAATCAGTAATTTAGGCTGATTTGCCAGTGCAATGGCTATCATGACTTTTTGACATTCGCCTTCGGTTAGTTCAAACGGATAAGATTTTAAGATCTCTTTATGATCTTTAATCCCAACCCGATGTAAAAGTTCGATCGCCCGATTTTTTCGCCAAAACAGGCGTTGCCAAAAGTGTCCTTTAAACGTTCGACGAGGAATTGCTTCAATTAATTGTTGCCCGATTTTCATGGAAGGATCTAAGCACGACTGAGGCTCTTGGAACACCATTGAGATATTGGCACTGATCACTTTACGACGCTGTTTTGGCGTCAATTTGAGCAGATCAATATCATTAAAATAGAATCTATCGGCAGAAATTTTCCAATTATGATTGGTGACCCCTAAAATAGCTTTAGCAATCAGGCTTTTACCCGAACCAGACTCACCCACTAACCCACGAATTTCACCTTCAGACAGTTTTAAATTTACCCGATCAATGGCTCGTAACAGACCGTCAGGCGTGATAAATTCTATGGTTAAATTTCGAATATCTAACAATGCCATAATTATTGCCCTGCTCGTTGGCCATATAATCCATAATTGAATAAATAAACCAGTGTAATTGTAGCAGAAACAGCCAATCCGGGCGCTAAAAATGCCAAAAAGTTGGTGTCGATAATATCTTTCATGGTATACATCATCATCCCTAAATCAGGCCGTGAATAGTCATTGGCAAAGCCTAAAAAAGTGATAGTGGTCATCGCTAAGATAATTGACCCAAACAGTGAAACAATTTCCGTTAAATAAAGCGGTAAAATATTTGGCAAAATATAGTGATTTAAAATGGTAACACGTGACAAGCCGTCTAGTCGATAGGCGGTAATGTATGTCTTATTCCACTCTTTTATCACTCGCTGATGAATATTATAGATAAAGCGTGGTGCATAAGATAAACCGATAATAATTAATACGTTGGTAATATCATCTCCCAGCAATAAACTGACAACAATGACCCCCAGCAGTGGCGGTACCACCATAAAGAATCGAAAGATAAAAAGAATGAATGGCCGTATAAAAGCGACAAAAAACATCAAATAATTAATTATCCCGCCAATTACAACCACATAAAACACCGCTTTTAGAGTCATGGACATTGTGGAGCGATAACCGATTAGCAGATAATCAAAAATATCTTGCCCTTGATGATTGGTGCCCAATATATGATTGATATCACCATTTGCCCACCATGCCGGCGGTAACGAAGCAACATAAATTGGATTTAAATGGGCATGGAAAAACCATTTGGTTGACACTGCCACAAAGGTGATTGCTAATATGCCATAAAAACCGACAATCGAGAAAAGATTACTATGAAGCTTATTAAAAAATAACTTAATGTTTTTTAATATATTAGCTGAGTTATACATAATGCTCCTTACGGCGCAGTGGATAAATCGCAACAGCGGTTATTTCACCTAATAGGGTTAATAAACTAATCACTGTCCCACAAGCAAGAATAGCAATGGAGATAATAAAATAGTTGTGATGACGATATGCTATCATCACCCACTGCCCTAAGCCAACCCGATTAAAGAGAATTTCGATCACCATAGTTGAAAATAACAGTGTCGTGGTATTATAGGTCAACTGCGGTATCGTGTTCGGAATTGAATTAGGTAATAAATGACGTCGTAACACTCTAAAGGGTGAACGTTCCCGAATAATCGCCATTTTAATATAATTTTGCCGTGAGGTACTTTTGACATTTTGGCTAATTAATTGAATAGTCATAATACTTGGCTGAATGGCAAGTATAATTGTTGGCAGCATCAGATAATGTAGTTGATCAAGTATCGCACTTAGCTTATCTGTTCTTGATGAGGTAAAAATATCCAACAAAGAAACGCCGGATACTGAAGGCGATACGTTATAGTTAATCAATACCGTCCAATTTGGTGATATTAAGTGCATCACCACCACAACCAGCATGACTATCGGGCAAGAATAAAATAGCAGACAGCTCAACCGAATCGAACTATTAAGCCAATTAATGTTACTAAGACCCAATAAAATACCGAGCGGTAAACCAATGAGTAACGCCACGATTAACGCCAAAATACACAGCTCAAAAGTCGCTAATAAAGTGTGTAAAAATGGCACGGTTTCACCCGACATCAATCTAAATTGTCCTTGTAGCAATTGCTTGAAAAAAGCTATATAGGCATCGCTAAAATTCAGATTTTGAAAGGTGGAATGAGGAACAAAATAGACAAGACAAAAGCTAATCTGAGCCAGTACGCAGATAATAAATAAAAACGTTACTATTTTTTTAAATATATAGGTAATCATTGTTTATCTTTATCGCTTTAGTGATTGATAAAATAACGGTGAAGATTATCACCGTTATTTTAGATGAAGTATCGATTAGTCATCCGATACCATTGGTTTGCCTGCGGCGGCATAAGCATGGTCTTGAGCACTTAAACCACCAGCATTCCCTTTACCGGCATAATTATAATCTGACTCTTGTCGTGATTTTATTTCTGCTTCACTGACAACATAATCAGGCGCTGGCGCTTTGGTCATTGCTGAAGAGGCGCTACCGGTTGATGAATGCGTGGTATCAGCCGTTTGCTCAGTTTCAGTTTTAGTTTCAGTCGCCGTTTCTTGCTCAGGCTCTGATACCAGTTCGAGTTGTTGCGGTACTTGTTGCTCAGACTTTTGCTCACTTGCCACAACGCTTTTTGTTGTTTGCGGCGCAACCGCTTCACTTACCTCAACTGTTTGCTCAACAGCATCCACATTGCTACTTACTTCATCTTCCGGTTTAACAATAACCGGTAATAAGAGTGAAGGGATCACAACTCGTGTTGGTGTATTGGATTGAGTTTGGCTGACCACTTGACTGTAGTCAATAGCAACCCGACCCAAAGCCAACTCTAACGATGCCGCAGCAAATGGTAATGGCATTGGTGAGGTTTTCAGCTCATTATTTTTCAACCGACGCTTATTACGTGGCCCATTCATACGTAAATGACGGGATGTACGACGTTGGCGTTTAGGTTGAGCGTCCGATGCGGCCGCTTGAGTCTCATCACGCACAATTATCGGTAATAATAACGACGGAATAACAACACGCTCTTGCTGAGCAGGTGCGGTAGCTTCGCTATTTTTTACCCGAACACTTTTGGTTAATGCACGTTGCTGACGTCTTGGTTTAACCTCTTTGACCTTCGGTTGCGGCGCTTCATTAACGGTTTTTTCTGCTTTAACATTGTTATTGGCATTGTTGTTAGCATTAGCATTGTTATTAGCATTATTATTTTGTTTACTGCGACGATTATTGCTACGAGTTGTCTCTTTTACTTCATCGCTCGCGGCATTATTGCTATTGTTCGCTGTATGATTATTTTTGTTGTTACGTCGACGATTATTCGAACGTTGGTTATCACGTTTACGGGTCGGTTTCGGTTTAACTTCTGGTTCCGGCTCCGGTTTTTTCGCAACAAACAGGTTACGAATTTTGCTAAACAGACCACCAAATAAACCGGTCGATTTTTCAACCTTCGGTTCGTTGTTCGCCTTGCCGGTACCACACGCTTCAACTTTAGGACCGGATAAGACCGCTTGTTCAACCACAACTTCGGCAACTTGCTCTTCTTCTTCGTCTTCAAGTTCACGAATCAATTTCGGTAGATTGTAACTTAACACATCAGTTTCTTCGCCAGTACGCTTACGGATCACTTTATAAAGCGGTGTTTCCATCTCTTCATCAGCGGCAATGACGATTTTGACATCCGGATGCATTCTTTCAATATTGGTAATGGCTCGTCTTTTTTCGTTCAGCAAGTAACTGGCGATCGGCACCGGCACAATCACATCGATTTGAACAGTATTATCTTTCATCGCTTCTTCTTGAATTAAACGAAGAATCGAGAGCGATAATGAGTTGTTATCACGTACCGTACCTGTACCTTGACAACGAGGACAAATATGATGGGTTGCTTCACGTAACGACGGGCTTAATCGCTGGCGAGACATCTCAAGTAAACCAAAGCGAGAAATACGGGTTGTTTGTATTCTTGCTCTATCGGTTTTCATCGCCTCTTTTAAGCGGTTTTCAACTTCACGTTGATTACGTACCGGTGTCATATCGATAAAGTCGATAACAATTAAGCCACCTAAGTCACGTAAACGTAACTGACGGGCAATCTCTTCTGCCGCTTCTAAGTTAGTATTAAATGCGGTCTCTTCAATATCACTCCCCCGAATTGATTTAGCGGAGTTAATATCAATTGCAGTTAATGCTTCCGTTGCATCAATCACAATCGAACCACCAGAAGGTAACCTGACTTCACGTTGGAAAGCCGATTCAATTTGCCCTTCAATTTGGAAATGGTTAAATAAAGGCACATCACCGTCATACAATTTAAGACGATTAACATACTCAACCCGCCCTAAATCAACTAAACGTTTTTTAGCAATTTCGAGCACTTTCGGATTATCGATTAAAATGTCACCGACATCATCACGTAAATAATCACGAAATGCACGGGTGATAATATCACTTTCTTTATGAATCAAACTCGGTGCCGGGTGATTTTTAGCTTCGTTTTGAATGGCTGTCCAATAGGTAACCAGTGCATTTAAATCTTGTTGTAACTCTTCCTGACTTTTGCCCACACCAGCTGTTCTAGCGATAACGCCCATACCTTTTGGCTTTTCTAAGGCATCAATGATACGTTTTAAATCATCACGATCTTCACCTTCAATACGGCGTGAAACACCGCCGGCACGTGGATCGTTTGGCATTAAAACAAGATAACTACCGGCAAGGCTAATATAGGTTGTTAACGCCGCCCCTTTTTTGCCTCGAATCTCTTTTTCAATTTGAATTAAAACTTCCTGCCCTTCTTGTAAATGTTTAATACTACGACGACCAGAAATATTAGACGGGAAATAACTTTCAGCGATCTCTTTTAACGGTAGGAAACCATCTCGCTCACCACCATAAGAGACAAAAGCGGCTTCTAAACTTGGATTGATTTTAGTGATTTTACCTTTGTATATATTGGCTTTTTTTTGCTCATGTCCAAGACTTTCGATATCTAAATCATACAAGCGTTGGCCATCAACAAGGGCAACACGCAGCTCTTCTTGCTGGGTTGCGTTGATCAGCATTCTTTTCATTATTCTACACTCTTAATTAATCTTAATTAATTGTAGGTAGGATTTTATTATTAATAAATGCTTATTTTAACAATGATAAATAATGCTACTGACTAAATATTCTCGTATACGGCATTCATTATTTTATTTGTGTTATTTTTGTTATTATTTTATGTGAATCCTGTATAACGCAAACAATATCAATACGATACTTCACTTTAGAACTAATGGTTGCAAAAACTAACTTTTAATTCAAAAGATTGGTGCAATTTGTCAACACCATTAAACTTATTACTATTGATATTATTGCTATGATTAATTTGCAAACTTCGGTTTGTAAGCGACTTTTGGCAAACCAATTAAATCTTTATATGATTGTTTAAAATAAACATATTATTTAATTATAATAATTCTACTTACGCTATTTTATTTTTTGATAAATTGTAATGTCTAACGCCATTGCTGCATTACACGGATAAAATTATCCCCGCTTATTATTCACGTTTCAGCGAAGGATAGCAAGTAAATTAAACTTGCTATTTTATCGACAGTTAGCCAATCTTTTTTTTATTTTGCCAAGATACTATTGATAATATTGACAATATATTTTCTATATCGGTATTTTTATACTGAAACACAGGTGTTTTCTGAAAATTCTTGTCAAGATTTTGTGTTTTTTTGCTTAAACACCTATATTTTCTGAAAGTTTTTGACAAGGTTTTACTTTCTTTGAAAGTTGTAAGTTTTTTGGTTTGTGGGTTTCGGACGCTGTGAATTGGTCAATATTTTCATTTCGGTGACTGCGTCCGAATAGGGGGATTTTTTGCGAAATCCCCCTATACCCCCTCGCAGCACCACCCAAAGCGGTCTTCGACTGCCCTCCGCCTTCGTTCGGTCTTAACGCACCGGCGCTGATTTGTTCCGGACAAAGCAGCGCCTCGCCAAACATCCCTGTTTGGCGTGCTAACCTCACTCAGTTGTCGGCGCTTTGTGAAGGTGCGGGTTGGTGCACTTGTATGCTTTTGGGAAAGGTAAGGATTTGGGTTTTGGGGTATTTTAAAAAAACACCTTAATGCTTTGTTTTATACTTAAACAAGGGTGTTTTCTGAAAGTTCTTGTCAAGGGTTTGTATTTTTTGCTTAAACGCCTATGTTTTCTGAAACTTTTTGACAAGGTTTTTATTTCGTTAAAAGTTGCGGTTTTTTGGTTTGCAGGTTTCGGACGCTGTTGATTGGTTGATATTTTCATTTCGGTGTCTGCGTCCGAATTAGGGCGATTTTATGCGAAATCCCCCTAATAACCCCCTCGCAGCACCACCCAAAGCGGTCTTCGACTGCCCTCCGCCTTCGTTCGGTCTTAACGCACCGGCGCTGATTTGTTCCGGACAAAGCAGCGCCTCGCCAAACATCCCTGTTTGGCGTGCTAACCTCTCTCCGTTGTCGGCGCTTTGTGAAGGTGCGGGTTGGTGCATTTGTTTGCTTTTGTGGAAGGTAAGGATTAGGGTTTGGGAATATTTTGGAAATATCTTAAACTTTTGTTTTTATACTTAAACATGGGTATTTTCTGAAAGTTCTTGTCAATGGTTTGTGTTTTTTGCTTAAACGCCTATGTTTTCTGAAACTTTTTGACAAGGTTTTTATTTCGTTAAAAGTTGCGGTTTTTTGGTTTGCAGGTTTCGGACGTTGTTGATTGGTTGATATTTTCATTTCGGTGTCTGCGTCCGAATTAGGGGGATTTTATGCGAAATCCCCCTAATAACCCCCTCGCAGCACCACCCAAAGCAGTCTTCGACTGCCCTCCGCCTTCGTTCGGTCTTAACGCACCGGTGCTGATTTGTTCCGGACAAAGCAGCGCCTTACTAAACATTCTTGTTTGGCGTGCTAACCTCTCTCAGTTGTCGGCGCTTTGAGAAGGTGCGGTCTGGTGCATTTGTTTGCTTTTGTGGAAGGTAAGGATTAGGGTTTGGGAATATTTTGGAAATATCTTAAACTTTTGTTTTTATACTTAAACATAGGTATTTTCTGAAAGTTCTTGTCAAGGGGGTGTGTTTTTGCTTAAACACCTATGTTTTCTGAAACTTCTTGACATTTTGGTGCACTTTATCATGATGCGAGAAAGATTATCGTGTATATCGCAATACAATCAGTATAATACGACAATAATATAGCAATAAAAGAGATTTAGATTGTTAATGAGTGTTCCTGAAAAAAAAGCCTTAATTGATTTTACCACACGCTGGATAAAGCAGTTTGACAACGCCCCTAAAAGTGAAGAGTTGCATGCCATACCTTCACCTTGCATAATCAAAACAGAGCAGCTAGCGGTATACTGGCAACCTTTTTTACTACAGCCGGCAAAAACGTTAGCTATTGCCGAACAACTGGTCGGCATTACCCTTCAACAAAGTGCCCATATTTTTTATGGCACGCAATATGCCGGCAATATGTCTGCAAAATTTGAACAGACAAATTTAGTGTTGCTCCAAGCGTGGAATGATGATGACTTCTCTAATCTTGAACAAAATATAATCGCCCATTTATTGCAACAAAAAAAATTAAGACGATTACCGACAATATTTATTGCCGCTACCGATGAAAGTACCGAAATTGTGGCATTAAATAACCTAACTGGCGAAGTGGTAATTGAAGACCTAATTAGCGGTGAAGTGCGCCCATTGGCAGAAAATTTAACTTGTTTTCTCAATAAGTTAACCGTTTTGCCAGCAGCGTAAGTTGACCCCTAAAAATTATTTATCGGTTTAACATCATTAACGAAATTGTAAAGTACAAAATAATGTGTTTATAATGCGTTGAGAGTCATTAAAGGAAATAGGTGAATTATGTTTGAATATTTACTCCAAGCACCAGCTGATCCCATTTTAGGACTAGCGGATCTCTACAACAGTGATGAACGTACCAACAAAATAAATCTTAGCGTTGGGGTTTATAAAGATGAAACCACCAAAACACCTATTTTAGAGAGTGTGAAAAAGGCAGAACGTCTATTATTAGACGAAGAAACAACAAAAAGTTATTTGCCTATTGATGGCGTCCCTCTATTCAACCTTGCAACTCAAAAACTGCTTTTCGGCAGTGAAATGGAGCGAGCACGTACCGCCCAGGCACCCGGCGGAACAGGCGCTTTACGCATTATGGCGGACTTTTTATCACGCCGCACAAAAGTAAAACGCATCTGGGTAAGCAACCCTTCATGGCCTAATCATCGCAGTGTTTTCCAAACCGCCGGACTTGAAGTGCGTGAATACCGTTATTACGATGCACAAAATCATGGACTTGATTTTGCCGGATTAATGGAAGATTTAAACCTTGTCACCGCTGGTGAAGCGGTACTATTTCATGGTTGTTGCCATAATCCAACCGGCATCGACCCTACACCAGAGCAATGGCAAGCTATCTCTGAGCTAGCGCTAAAAAATGGCTGGCTACCGCTATTTGATTTAGCTTATCAAGGATTTGGACAAGGGATTGAAGAAGATGTCTATGGATTGCGACTTTTTGCCAATCATCATCCTGAACTGTTGATTGCCAGCTCATATTCGAAAAACTTTGGACTTTACAATGAACGGGTTGGCGCATTTACCTTAATTGCTGCTGATGCTGAAATTGCCGATCGTAGCTTTAGTCAAGTTAAAACAATTATTCGAGCCAATTACTCTAATCCGCCGGCACATGGCGCTAAAATTGTCTCTTATATTTTAAACAATGATGAACTAAAAGAAGAGTGGATCGACGAATTAACCAGCATGCGCCAACGTATACACCGTATGCGACAACTGTTTGTCAAAACACTGCAAGATAAAGGTGCCAATCAAGACTTTAGTTTTATTGCAAAACAAAACGGTATGTTTTCTTTTAGCGGACTGAGTGAAGAACAAGTACTGAAATTACGTGATAATTATGGGATTTACATTGTAAATTCCGGACGTATTAATGTTGCCGGTATGACGCTGGATAATATGTCCAGACTTTGTGAGTCGATCGTTGATGTATTATAAACCGTAGCCAGTGGCTTGATAATATTCTGATGTTATCAAGCCGTGAAGATCACATCCTTTAAGAGGCGTTATAGTTTAAAACCACACTGGTTTTATACTTAAACGTATATGTTTTCTGAAAGTTCTTGTCAGTGATTTGTGTTTTTTGCTTAAACACCTATGTTTTCTGAAACTTCTTGACAAGGTTTTTATTTCTTTAAAAATTGCGGGTTTTTAGTCCGCAGGTTTCGGACGCTGTTAATCTGTCGATATTTTCATTATGGTATCAGCGTCCGAATTAGGGGGATTTTTTGCGAAATCCCCCTAATAACCCCCTCGCAGCACCACCCAAAGCGGTCTTCGACTACCCTCCGCCTTCGTTCGGTCTTAACGCACCGGCGCTGATTTGTTCCGGACAAAGCAGCGCCTCGCCAAACATCCCTGTTTGGCGTGCTAACCTCTCTCAGTTGTCGGCGCTTTGTGAAGGTGCGGTCTGGTGCACTTGTTTGTTTTTGTGGAAGGTAACGGTAGGGTTTTGGGATATTTTGGAAATATCTTAAACTTTTGTTTTATACTGAAACGTAGGTGTTTTCTGAAAGTTCTTGTCAGTAATTTGTTTTTTTGCTTAAACACCTATATTTTCTGAAACTTTTTGACAAGGTTTTTATTTCTTTAAAAATTGCGGGTTTTTAGTCCGCAGGTTTCGGACGCTGTTAATCTGTCGATATTTTCATTATGGTGTCTGCGTCCGAATTAGGGGGATTTTTTGCGAAATCCCCCTAGTAACCCCCTCGCAGCACCACCCAAAGCGGTCTTCGACTGCCCTCCGCCTTCGTTCAGTCTTAACGCACCGGCACTGATTCGTTCCGGACAAAGCAGCGCCTCGCCAAACATCCCTGTTTGGCGTGCTAACCTCGCTCAGTTGTCGGCGCTTTGTGAAGGTGCGGTCTGGTGCACTTGTTTGCTTTTGTGGAAGGTAATGGTATGGGAATTTGGATATTTTAAACAATATCTTAAAATTTTGTTTTTATACTTAAACGTATATGTTTTCTGAAAGTTCTTGTCAGCGGTTTGTGTTTTTTGCTTAAACACCTATATTTTCTGAAACTTCTTGACAAGGTTTTTATTTCTTTAAAAATTGCGGGTTTTTAGTCCGCAGGTTTCGGACGCTGTTAATTTGTCGATATTTTCATTATGGTATCAGTGTCCGAATTAGGGGGATTTTTTGCGAAATCCCCCTATACCCCCTCGCAGTACCACCCAAAGCGGTCTTCGACTGTCCTCCGCCTTCGTTCGGTCTTAACGCACCGGCGCTGATTTGTTCCGGACAAAGCAGCGCCTCGCCAAACATCCCTGTTTGGCGTGCTAACCTCGCTCAGTTGTCGGCGCTTTGTGAAGGTGCGGTCTGGTGCATTTGTTTGTTTTTGGGAAAGGTAACGGTATGGGTTTTGGGATATTTTGGAAATATCTAAAACTTTTGTTTTTATACTGAAACATAGGTGTTTTCTGAAAGTTCTTGTCAGTGATTTGTGTTTTTTGCTTAAACACCTATATTTTCTGAAACTTTTTGACAAACACTAACTTTTTTAAGCTTTCCGCCAGGGATTAGTTGGCTTTTTAAAAAGATCCCTTCGTTAATGTTTAGAATATTCCATTTAGTTATATCCATAGGCAAACTGGTTATTAGACGATACCTCGATAATTATTAATAATTGTGCAAAAGGATAACAAGAATTATTGAGGATTGTTGGGTGGCTTCACATATTTTAGATTTTTTAGTTTTAGGTAATAACTTTGGTACCAGTGAAATGCGAGCGGTTTGGTCGGAACAAAATCGCTTAGAAAAGCAAGTTGAGGTGGAAGTTGCGTTAGCACAAGCGCAAGGTGAATTAGGTGTTATTCCTGCCGATGTAGCAAAAACCATTGTGAGTAAAGCCAATGCCGCTCAATTATCCCTTGAAGAAATTGCCGAACAAGCAGCTAAAGCTAAGCACTCGTTAATGTCTACCATTAACGCCCTTCAACAGCAAGTAGGTCAAGCCGGTCAGTTTATCCATTATGGCGCAACCACTCAAGATATTGTTGATACCGCAACGGTGTTGCAGTTAAAACAATCTTTTTCCATTATTGAACGTGATACCAAGCTGGTCGCTCTTGAGTTGAAACGTTTAGCCAAACAGTATCAATATCTACCAATGGTTGGGCGCACCCATGGTATGCAAGCGTTACCGACGACCTTTGGTTTTAAGCTGGCAGTCTGGCTTGATGAGTTTGTCCGTCATTTACAGCGGTTAAACGAAATCAAACAACGGGTGCTGGTGGGGAATATCAGTGGTGCAATTTGTACTTATGCCTCAATCGGTAAACTGGGATCGCAAGTTGAAGAACGTGCTTTATCTCGACTAGGACTTAATACCCCCAATATTGGCTGGCAAGCAGCACGTGATCGCTTTTCCGAATATGCCTCAGTCATGGCACTTATCAGCGGCAGTTTAGGTAAAATTGGCAATGAGTTTTATAACTTAATGCGCACTGAAATTAATGAAGTGGAAGAGCCGTTTTCTGACGGTAAAATCGGTTCAACCACCATGCCTCATAAACGCAATCCCGCAGCTTTAGAAGGCCTTGCCAGTTTAACTGCGCCTTTATTAAAAAGTGTGGCATTGATCCATGAATCGATGAAAGTTGAACATGAACGTGACGCCATGAGCTGGCGAGCGGAGTGGATCGCCCTGCCGGAAATTAACCTCTATATTTCAGCACAATTACAAACAGCGTTAGCGGTGCTTAAAGGTTTGAAAGTCAATGCCGATCGTATGTTAGCCAATTTATCTCTACAAAATGGCTTACTGCTGTCAGAAAAAGTGATGTTTGAAATAGGTAAACGGCTAGGCAAGCAGACTGCACATCATTTGGTTTATCAATGTGCGATGCGAGCGTTTGAGCAAAATCAACCGTTTAAAACCGTGTTACTGGCCGATCCAAATTTAAATCAAGAATTTAGCGAAGCCGAACTTGATAGCTGGCTCGACCCAATTAACTATCTTGGTTTGGCACCGGAAAAAGTCGATCAGGTTATCGATTATGCTGAACAAAGTGGAGTATTAGCATGAGCGTTCGCCTGATCACCCACGCCGATATTCCTGCTTATCAACGGCTGTTACATGATGCCTATCAAGCTACCACGCAATTAGGGATCCATTTCGCTGCTGCAACGGTCACGCCAGAACAAATCGCCCGGCATATTGATTCAAATGCTGTTTATGTTTATGAAAAACAGGGGCAATTAGTTTCAACGTTAAGCATCCGTTTTCCGTGGGGCAATAATCCCGGGCCTTATGGGTTACCGCATTTAGGTTGGTTTGCAACTTGTCAGCACTATAAAGGACAAGGTTTTGGCAATGCGTTATGGGAATTTGTTGAAAAGCAGATTTTAATTAACCAGCTAAAGTTACCCGCCGTCACCCTCGGCACAGCGGCAAATCACCCATGGTTAGCACAGATTTATATTAAAAAAGGCTACCATGAAATTGGTCAAGCCGATTTAACCGCTGATCACACCACTATCTATTTTGAAAAAATATTTAATCATCAAAGCTACAGCGAATGGCAAAACAGGAGTACCAAAGTATGCAAACCATAAAAACCCTATGTTCGGCAGCGTTAATCGCTAGCTTAACCTTATTAACGGCATGCGATAACCAATCGAAAACTCAAGCCCCCGAAAAGACCGTTATTAAAGTCGGTTCAACCGGTCAAAGTTATCCTAATGGTTATAAGCAGGATGATAAATTAGTCGGTTTTGATGTGGAAGTAACACAAGCCATTGCCAACGAGTTAGGTTATCAAGTTGAATGGGTGATTGCTGAATTTGGTGGCTTAATGGGGCAGTTTGATTCGGGGCGATTAGATACCATTGCCAATGCCGTTGCCATTACGCCAGCCCGTCAAGCTAAGTATGATTTTTCCAATGCTTACAGCTTTTATGGTAGCCAAATTGTGACACATAAAGATAACCAAACCATTAACACTCTGCCCGACTTTAACGGCAAAACTATTGCCGGTGTTTTAGGGTCAAATCACATTAACAATCTGAAAAAAGCCTTCCCGAATAATGAGATCACCATTAAAACTTACGAAACAAGGGACGGAGCGATGTATGACACGGAATATCAGCGTGTTGATGGTTATGTGAATTCTAAACCGATTTTACTGGCCGAAATCAAACGCAAAAATTTACCGTTTAAATTAGTCGGTGATCCAATCACTATCGAACAAGTGGCGTTCCCATTTAGTAAAGATGAGAAAGGTCAGGCACTGCGTGAAAAATTTAATCAAGCTTTAGAAAAGTTACGTGCTAATGGCACCTTGAAAAATCTATCGATTAAATATTTTGGCGAAGATATTACCTCATGAATTTTAATATAGACTATTTTTTTGGCGTGTTTGGACAGATATTACCGTATTTGCCGGTCACGCTTTTTATTGCGATAGTCTCAATATCATTTGCCATTGTTTTAGGATTGGCTATCGCCCTGTTGCGTAATAACAAGATAATAATTGTTGATGCAATTTTTTCGCTGTTTATTTCGCTATTTCGTGGTATACCGTCGGTCGTGTTACTTTTCATTATCTATTACGGATTACCGCAAATCTTTCCGGTATTAAAGCAAATGGGCGCAACCACGGCGGCCATTATCTGCTTTAGCCTAAAATATGCAGCCTATTTAGCCGAAATCTTTCGGGCGGGTTTGGCATCGGTCGATATCGGTCAGAAAGAGGCGGGATTGACATCGGGTTTAACTATCTTTCAAGTTTATCGAGGCATAATATTGCCACAAGCAATGGTTAACGCCCTGCCCAATACCGGTAATATGTTTATCTCGTTACTTAAAGATTCATCAGTAGCTTTTTTTGTCGGTGTGCAAGAGTTACTTGCCGCAGGGAAGATGTTAACGGCCAACTCTTTTCTCTATTTTGAAACCTATTTAGCGGTGGGTATTGTCTATTGGCTTACTGTGGTCGCTTATTCGTGGCTACAAAAGCAGTTAGAACGAAAACTGACTAAGCCATATCATCGTTAAAGGAGGCGGATTATGATTAAGGTATCAGAGCTATCAAAAAGGTTTGCCAATAATCCAGTATTAAAAGAAATTAACCTAAATGTAAAACAAGGTGAAGTGGTGGCAATTATTGGTCCGTCAGGTTCGGGAAAATCCACCTTATTGCGTTGCTTAAATTTATTAGAAAAACCCGACAGCGGCATTATCCAAATTGGCGAGGTGACGCTTGATTGTCAGCACTATAATCACAGGCAAGAGACCGAATTGCGTAAACAGTCGGCAATGGTGTTTCAACACTATAACTTGTTCAAAAATAAAACGGCGTTAGAAAACATTACTTATCCGTTAATTGTTGGCCAAAAAATGGATAAGAAACAGGCGTTGCAACGAGGACTGTGGTTACTTGAAAGGGTGGGCATGGTTGATTATGCCAATCAATATCCGATCACGTTATCCGGCGGGCAACAACAACGCATTGCTATCGCCAGAGCACTGGCTGTCAGACCGAAAGTGTTGTTATTTGATGAGCCAACCTCCGCACTCGATCCGGAGCGGGTGCACGAGGTGTTACAAGTGATGCTGCAACTTGCTAAAGAAAATATCACAATGATTATTGTGACGCACGAAATGGAGTTTGCTAAATATGTGGCCGATCGGATTATCTTTATGGCTAACGGCATTATTGTTGAGGAAGGCTTAGCAAAATCAATTATCGACAATCCCCAAAATGCCTTAACCCAACGCTTTTTACGGCAATTAACGGATGATATCGATTTTCAAATTTAGTTAACTGTTTAACCGCAGTTAATTAACCGCCAACTGAGGTAAAAACCGAGCTTGATTACAGCGTCAACCAATGGCGCTGTAAAAATTGATCTAAACTTAATCCGTTTGCCAGTTGTTCAATATCGTCCAATAAATTATCGGTTTTTTGCTCATCCCCGACTGCTTGCAGTAGTTTTAAGCGCATCTGCTCATTGGTATAAGGATTTTGTGGTGATCCTTTAGGAAAATCAATCCGCTGTGAAAGCTTATTACCGCACAAAAATTCGATTTCAACAACCACATAGCGATTTGAGGGCTTATGACAGGTATTGGCCGTTTGATAATGGCGTTGCATTTTTTGCATTAACGACACAATATTGTCAGCAATCGGCTCAGGGGAAAAACGTTCAAAATCAAGTGGATAACCCAGCAGCGTCAAGGCTAAAATATATTCTGCGGAAAACCGCCCCTGCTCACCGGTTGTCGGGGATTGGTAAATTAACGCCGCATCGCTTTTCGGTGGCGCAAAACAGAGGGTAATGTTGGCAATGTTATCCGGCTTAAATTGTTGCTGATAAAGTAATTGTCCGGCATCGGCAATGTAAGCAGCCGCTGAACAATAAGAGTAGGTTTTAAACCATAGCCCGGGCTCAACGATTTTCCACGGTTTTGCCCATTGTTGTAAGGTCAACTGGTCATTATTCTGCCCATAAATAGCTAAAAAGCCGAGGTTTTCATCTAAAAAATTTTGATCGGCAGTCAAACCCGCTCTTAACCATTCAACGGTTTGCAATGCTTGTTGAGCGGCCAGCCCAGCATGTAAAAACTTAATCGGTGTCCCCATTAACAGGCGCATGCCGGCGGCTTGAGTCGCCGCTAAAGCAAAAGCTTCGGTTAAAAAAGGTTCTTGATATAAGTAGCAAATGGCGACTGTTGCGGCAATGCCGCCTAAAGTGGCCGTCGCATGCCAACCTTTTTCATAATGGTAGGGATTGACACTTTTTCCCAACAATGCCATAACTTCAATCCCGATCACATAGGCGGTTAAAAAGCGCCGGCCGTCAATATTTGTTGGTGGTTTATCTAACCGTACACTGGCAAACAGTGCAGATAAAATGACGGCTGAAGGGTGACCTCGTACATCGGCATGGACATCATCATAATCCAGACAGTGCGCTTGAAAACCATTAAACAGCGCCGCTTGACGAGCGGTCGCTAACTGCTTACGACCAACCAGCCATGCTCGTTGATGCCCGCCTTCATCGGTTAACCACGCCAGCAATTTTTGCGCATCTGCATCATTATGCGCTTGTAAGCTACTGGCAAAATAGTCAGTAACGCCGGCAATGGCTCGACGGATAACAATGCGATCACGGATTACTGGTGTCTGTTCGATAATCTGCGCTAATTGTTGAGCTAAATTCATGGACTGTTCTCGTCATGGGTTAATGGCTGCTGATATTTTTAATAAACGCTATTTGGCTAGGTTTAATGAATCATATCACTTAATCGGTTTAGATAAATATGTTTGATCACTATTTTCTATGTTAAAATGCTCGACCTTCGTTAATCATAATCTGATAAAGTCACCGGTTATTATGTCAATTTGTTATATTGCTTTAGGTAGCAACCTTGATGATCCTTTTGCTCAAGCTAATCGTGCTATTGCGGCGTTAAAACAGTTACCTAATTCCAGCGTGTCTGCGGTGTCGCCTTTTTATCGCAGTAAACCTTTAGGGCCGCAAGATCAAAATGATTATCTTAATGCAGTTATCAAACTGACCACCACGCTATCACCCATTGACTTACTCGATCAACTGCAAGCAATTGAAAAATCGCAAGGGCGAGTTCGTAAAGATAACCGTTGGGGCGCAAGAACGTTAGATCTCGATATTTTACTTTATGATGATTTAATCATCGACAGTGAAAGATTAACTATTCCACATTATCATATGAAAAACCGAGAATTTGTGCTTTACCCGCTGTTTGATATCGCACCCGATCTTATTCTACCTGATAACGATAACTTGTCTGATTTAGTTTCCAAATGTTGTGAAAATGGAATAAAAAAGTGGAATAAGTAATTATCTTTATTAATAACAGATAGTTGTCGTTTTTGATTTATTTTTCAGCAAAAAAATATTAAAAAAAATTTGCCAAAGGCTAATTTATTGCTATAGTTTAGCGCTTGCAAATAATCTGTACTTAAGGGGATTGCTGTGAAAAAGGAACAAAAATTAAATACATCTTCTCTTAGCCTACTTTCAATTGCTGGGCTAGAGCCTTATAAAGAGGCAAAAGATGAGGAGTATATGAATCCTAAGCAATTGAAACATTTCAAACTTATCTTAGAAGCATGGCTTTCACAACTTCAAGGTGAAATGGGGAAAACTGTGTCTCACATGCAAGATGAGGCTGCTAATTTTCCAGATCCAGCTGACCGGGCAACACAAGAAGAAGAGTTCAGTTTAGAATTACGTGCTCGTGATAGAGAACGAAAACTTATCAAAAAGATTGAAAAAACATTAAAGAAAATCGAATCCGATGATTTTGGTTATTGTGACTCTTGTGGTATTGAAATCGGTATTCGTCGTTTAGAAGCAAGACCAACAGCGGATTTATGTATCGACTGTAAAACGCTTGCAGAACTCCGCGAAAAACAAATGGGTATATAATTCCCATTTAATCAATAAATTATCTTCATTAATCCGATATGCCTAAACGCTATATTGGTCGTTTTGCCCCGTCGCCTTCAGGGCCACTTCATTTTGGTTCATTGGTGACGGCTCTGGGTAGCTATCTTCAAGCCAAATCTTGCCAAGGTAAATGGTTAGTTCGGATTGAAGATATCGACCCGCCCCGTGAGGCGAAAGGGGCATCATCCCTTATATTAAAAACACTTGAAGCCGTTGGCTTACATTGGGATGACAATGTATTGTATCAATCAGCTTGTAGCGAGCGCTATTTAGATATACTGCATTCACTGTTAGCTAAGCAGCAAGCTTATTATTGCAACTGCACCCGTGCGCGCATTCACCAACTTGAAAATGGTATTTATGATAATTATTGTCGCCAGCGATATTTAACCATTGGTCAGGGGCAACCTTTAGCGATTCGTTTAGCACAACATCATCCGATTTTTCAGTTTGAAGATAAAATTCAAGGTTTACAAACAGTTGAGCCAGCTAAGGCAAAGGAAGATTTTATTATTCATCGAAAAGACGGGCTATTTGCCTATAATTTGGTTGTCGTGTTAGATGATCATTATCAAGGCATTAGCGAAATTGTGCGAGGTGCGGATCTATTGCCGGTTACCGCTCAACAAATTTCGCTTTATCAGTTGTTTGGCTATCCGGTGCCAACTTACTGCCATTTACCGCTCGTGTTGGATAATCACGGAAATAAACTTTCCAAGCAAAATCACGCTAAACCGATTGATTTAAACAATTTAACAGCGTTAACCGTTCAAGCTCTACAATTTTTAGGGCAGCCTATCTTGCCGGATTGGCGAGATGCCAGCCAAACCGAACTGCTGCAATGGGCGATTGAACACTGGCAGTTAACCGATGTGCCACAACAAAATCGCCTATCACCCGCCAATATAGGATAGATTTGGTAACATACCGATCTGATGCTCTTGCAGTAAATGTTTTTCCGGTTTTATCATTAATGAAGCGAGGATTCGAGCTTTAAGTTGGGCTTTTTGCGCCGGACTAACCAATAAGTCACGCAAATCAACCGCCGCTTGCCCAAATAGGCAGTAATGCAACTGACCCAATGATGAGACTCGCAAACGGTTACAACTTTTACAAAAATCTTTTGAATACGGCATAATCAGCCCGATCTTGCCTTGATAGTCGCTATGCGCATAAACCTTAGCCGGGCCGGATAACGGCGCTTTGGGTTGTAATTGCCAACCTTGCTCAATTAATTGCCGCTCAATCATTTGACCGGAAAAGTGATAACGTTGAAAAAAAGGCTGACTTTCAGCAGTTTCCATTAGTTCAATAAAGCGTAATTCAACTGGTCTATCTTTAAGCCAAATCAGGTAATCAGACAGGTTATCGTTAAGATTTTTCATCAATACAGTATTGATTTTAACTTTTTTAATGCCGACTTCTAACGCTTTTTCAACACCTAAAATTAATGAAGTTAATTTATCTTGCCCGGTGATGAGCTTAAACACGTGTGGCGAAAAACTATCAATACTCAGATTAATAGCGTTCAGACCGGCTTGCTGCCAATGCGCAACATTTTTTAATAAACGCGATCCATTGGTGGTTATTGCCAGTTCAGTCACACTCGGATATGTGGCTATCAGCGATAGAATATCAATAAAATCACGACGTAAGGTCGGCTCGCCACCGGTTAAGCGAATTTTATGCACGCCAAGTTCGGTAAATGTTGAGACAACATTACCGATCTCATTAAGCGATAAAAACTGATGTTCTTTGTTGGGGCGATAACCGTCAGGCAAACAGTATTGACACTGAAAATTACACTGCTCGGTAATCGACAAGCGTAGATATTGAAATCGACGCTGAAAATTATCCATTAATTGCATATCACAAACACCTTATCCAAATCGGGAAGCATAGCCATTTCTGCGCTATACCGCGGCTAGTCCACCATATGAAATCCAAACTCACTTAGGTGAAAAAGCTTCAGAGTTTGTTTAAGTCTAGCATAGACACTATTTATTGACTACGGACAATTAATTGTTATCACTATTCGATGATTGATTAGAGGATTCAATTTCATCATTATTACTTTCAGTATGAATAACGGTGATGTAATTGGGTATAGTCGGCGCACAACGATAAAGATAGACCCACTGCATACCATTTTGTTCAATTTTTATGTATTGCTTAATTAATTTGTCACTTTCAGTATCGCTAGGCGATTGTTGATCTTTATATTGATCAAGAAATTCTTTTATTATTTCCTCACCCTCGGTTAATGGGCCTTGATAATTTGCTATATAATCTGCACTTAACTGCTCTAATTTCTTTAAGAATAAGGCTTGCTCTTTTTCAATATTAAACTGCTTAGGATTATGATAGCCTAAAGTGGTATAAATCCTGTCTGCGATCGGTGAACCTGTGTTGACTTGTTTTTTTTTGCCACAAAATATATTTAAAGGGAGCAACAATATTACCCCCAAAATAAAGAGATACGATGTCGGTACCAATGAGATTTGCAAATAGAGCTGTATCAAGCCCCAAATACAACTTGAAATGCCGATCAGCTCCAAGACCTTTACAATCAGTGATGTGCGAGTTTTAGGATTTTCAACGCTCGCTTCTGTACCCTCTATAACATAAGGATGCATCCATATTATATGATCAGCAGGTCGACGTAGCGCATAGGCAAAATAGCTACCACCGTCAATTGGGTCAACCACTACCTCAACATAATCACCGTCAGCAAAAGCAACACGACTACAAATCCCTTCAATTAGCTTATCACCTAATTTAAATCGGTAATATTGTTCAATATTTGGCGTATCGCCCTTGCCGGCTGAATCCTGTGCAGCAATCATTTGATTGATTTTATACACCACAGCGAGATAACCGATTGAGTTTAAATTAATATCCGCACACCCAGCTAATTGGCGGGCTTGAATAAAAGTCTCTCGTGATGAATAGACAGCTAAATCCGTGATATAACCAGTGATAATTTGATAATGTGCAATCGAGGTTGTGGTGCAAGATTTCATAAAATTCCTTCTTTGTTATTCGTTGATGCTATCTAGTCAATAATTGGTAGCCCGTTAGGTAATGTTGGCGTTTTACAATAATAATCACATTCGCCTTTAAATTGCGCTAACGGTTTAAATTCGGGTGTCTGCGGATCATTAAATATGTCACTGGCACCTGCACGATATAATTTTTTAAATCGTATGGTTTCGCCAGCAACGCTATGTCGCCAAGGTTTTGGATAACCCCAAGAAGCTAAAACTTGATTACCAAAAAACGAGTACCCGCCACCTGCCGCAAAGAAGATGAAAATAATGCTAAATATCCACCCCCAAAAACTATATTTAATTACATTAAGCAGGTAACTCAATGACGCATCATTGCAAAGGCTTATAATTAAAAATACAAGACAACAAATCACAACCATAATGGTAGTTAAAATAAAGTTTATTTTCAAAAATTCACATGTTGACATGCCAATATAACGGGGAAAAATCAACATGTGTTGCGCTGGAATTCGAATGGCATAGCATTGATAAGTATCGTAGTCTTGTGGCGGTTTGACCAGCATTTCAACATAGTCACCCTCTTCAAAAGCAATGCGGCTAACTCGCCCTTCGACCGCATGATTACCCACATAACAGGTGAAGTATTTTCCTTTTAACAACGGGCGAGATTTGAATAAATAACTAAAAAAAGCCAGAATCGATGAGATTAATAGCAGAGTTTGATCGTCCTTTTCTCCTTTCTTCAACTTACTGACAGTCCCTTTAAGTAAATAAAAATCTTTTTTCATTGATAACTCGCTAACTTTGATTAATACCTTGTAGTTTGAATAATATGACAATTTTTTACGTTTTTTGTTTATTATAGGAGATTTATTTATTTCATAACTAGAAAATTTTTTTCATTCACTCTATTACCCTATATTTTTAGGTTATTTGCAGCTTTGCTTAGTATTCATTCTATTTCGGTATATAATGATTTCCTTGTCGATAAAACCGTCAAATGGAGGTTGTGATGATCACCCAAGTAAGCCCTTTTGGATCAATGGATTTGCTGGCACAAGCTGAGGTTGATATTTTAAAAAAATCAGCCAATAGTGAACTCTATCAGCTATTTAGAAATTGTGCGTTAGCGACACTTAATGCTGGCAGTAAAACCGATAGTACTAAAGAACTTTTAGATAGATTTAAATCGTTTGAAGTCAATGTTATTAGTAAAGAGCGTGGGGTCAAATTAGAGCTTATTGATGCCCCGGAAAGCGCTTTTGTCGATAAGAAAATTATTCGCTCAATACAGGCAAATCTTTTTGCGGTGTTGCGTGATATTCTTTTCTTAAACAGCCAAATTAGTGCGGTAAAACAGTTAGTTTCTAATGTGAAACTTGAAAAAGACCTCTCCTATTACATCACCAACCTTGTGTTTTCGATTTTGCGTAACGCCAATGCGCTACATGTTGGCGAAGAGCCTAACCTTATTGTTTGTTGGGGTGGGCATTCGATTAATGAAAACGAATACTATTATGCCCGTCAAGTCGGCATGCAGTTAGGGCTACGTGAGCTTAATATCTGCACTGGCTGTGGACCCGGCATTATGGAAGCCCCAATGAAAGGCGCCGCTGTTGGTCATGCTCAGCAACGTTATAAAGAAAGCCGATTTATTGGTATGACAGAGCCTTCAATCATTGCCGCTGAGCCACCTAATGCACTGGTAAATGAACTTATTATTATGCCCGATATTGAAAAACGGCTTGAAGCGTTTGTCCGTATCGCGCACGGTATTGTGATTTTTCCAGGCGGTCCGGGCACCGCTGAAGAGCTGCTTTATATTTTGGGTATTTTGTTAAATCCGGCCAATAAAAATCAAACTTTACCGCTTATTTTAACCGGTCCAAAAGAGTGCGAAGATTATTTTACGGCAATCGATGACTTTATCCGTAATACCCTTGGTGAGCAAGCGACTCAACTTTATCAAATTGTGATTGATTCACCGGAAAAGGTCGCTCGGATTATGAAAGAAGGGGTCAAACAGGTTAAATCTTCTCGCTTAAAAACCGGCGATGCTTATGGATTTAACTGGCTGCTGAAAATCGATGAATCACTCCAGCATCCGTTTACGCCAATTCATGAAAATATGGCTGCGCTGAATTTACATAAAGATCAACCGGTTGAGCTATTAGCCGCCGACTTACGCCGTGCTTTTTCCGGTATTGTTGCCGGCAATGTCAAAGAGTTTGGCATGAAGCAAATTGCTGAACATGGCCCATACAAGTTGCAAGGAGATCGTGAGCTGATGAAACAGTTGGATAATCTGTTACGCAGTTTTGTTAAACAAGATCGGATGAAATTACCGGGCGGAAGTGCTTACCAGCCATGTTATGAGATCTGTTATTAGTCCTGTTAATTATATCCTTTAATGATATCACTACTCTGCCAGCAAAGATGTCGGCAGAGTAGTTAGCAAGTAGCTAAAATCATGACAAATCATTTAAGATATCTAACGCTTCAGATACTTTTTTCACACCAAAAACTTGCATATTTTCTGGTCTCTTTTTGGGCATATTGGCTATAGGTACGATCGCCTTTTTAAAGCCATGCTTAGCTGCTTCGGCAATTCGCTCTTGCCCACTAGGAACCGGTCTGATTTCACCACCTAAACCAATTTCGCCAAAAATGACCACATCTTGCGGTAACGGACGATTGCGAAAACTTGAAACTAAAGCCGCGATTAAAGCTAAATCGGCGCTGGTTTCTGTCACTTTTACGCCTCCGACCACATTGACAAAAATATCTTGATCGGCCATTTGTAATCCACCATGTCGATGCAATACCGCCAACAACAGTGCTAAGCGATTTTGATCTAAGCCCACGGTCACTCGCCTTGGGTTGCCATACATGGAGTGATCAACCAGCGCTTGAATCTCTACCAGCAATGGACGGGTACCTTCCCATAACACCATAACGGAGCTACCGGGTAGCATTTCATCACCCCGACTTAAAAATATTGCTGACGGGTTACTTACCTCTTTCAAACCTTGTTCAGTCATGGCAAAAACGCCAAGTTCATTCACTGCACCAAAACGGTTTTTATGGCTGCGCAGCGTTCTAAACCTTGAATCGGCATCACCGTCTAATAATATTGAGCAGTCAATGCAGTGTTCCAGTACTTTAGGCCCCGCAAGCGAACCGTCTTTAGTCACATGACCGACCATAATAATGGCAATACCTTTGGTTTTGGCAAAGCGAGTTAAATAAGCGGCGGTTTCCCGCACTTGCGCAACACTACCGGGCGAGGATTGAATATCAGACAGATGCATCACTTGTATCGAATCAATCACCATAAGTTTTGGTAGAGATTGATCGGCCAGTAAACAGATCTGCTCGATACTGGTTTCAGACAGCATGTTGATATTATCGGTCGGTAAACCTAATCGGTGGGCGCGCATAGCGACTTGTTGTAAAGACTCTTCCCCGGTCACATAAAGGGTGTTCATGTGCGCTGAGAGTTTACTCATCGTTTGCAGTAATAAGGTACTTTTACCGGCGCCGGGATTACCGCCGATCAATATCGCACTCCCCGGCACTACACCGCCACCGAGCACCCGATCGAATTCAGAAAATCCGGTTGAAAATCTCGGTAGTGCTTCTAAACTAATTTCAGATAATTTTTGGATTTTTGCTTGCCCAGCGACACTGCCGGCATAGCCTGTTAATCGTTCATTACGTGATGATGAGCTTGCAAGCCTAACTTCGGTTATGGTGTTCCAAGCATGACAAGCACTACATTGCCCTTGCCAACGTGGATAATCAGCCCCACAATCATTACAAACATACGCACGTTTAACACTTTTTGCCAAATTATTCTCCTAACCTTCACTTAATAAACTTGTCGATAAGATACACCATAATCCAGTTAAATCTGCATAATTAATGCTAATTCTCGCCTTTTCTACCACTTTTGGTTTGCCATGATAAGCAACCCCAAGACCAGCAATACGAATCATCATTAAATCGTTAGCACCATCGCCAATTGCCACGGTTTGTTCAATAGGAATATTTAATGAGGCGGCTAATTGTTGTAAAGTGCGAGCCTTATATTTGGCATCGACGATTTGACCGATGACTTTACCGGTTAAGCGATTGTTTTTAATCTCTAACTCATTGGCATACGCATCAACTAACTTTAATTTCTGCTTTAGGTGATCTGCAAAATAGGTAAAACCGCCAGAGGCAATGGCAACATGCCAACCTTTTTTATGTAACTCTTTAACCAAATAGGTTAATCCCGATGTCATTGGTAATGACTGTTTAACTTGCTGTAAGATATCTTGATGTGCCCCTTTTAAGGTTGCGACTCGTTTACGTAGACTGGTTGCAAAATCAAGCTCACCTCGCATGGCTTGTTCGGTAACGGCTGCAACTTGCTCGCCAACGCCATGCAGTTTTGCCAGTTCATCAATGCATTCAATGGTAATTGCCGTTGAATCCATATCCATAACCAATAAGCCCGGTGAGTTTAAAGTTGGCAAATTATCGATAGGTGAAACGTCAATACCTAATGCCAGCGAAATTGATTTCGCTTTTTTGGGGATCATACCGGCAATACGGACAATTTGATAAGATTTCACTTTCCAAGATGACACTATCACCATTGGCATTGCCAATTGTCTTTGGAAGTTCGATAAAATCGTTTTATTTAATTTTTTACCATAAATAATCCAACCTGTTTTACCGGCATTATAGTCAAGCGGTACCACTTCACAGCCATTTAAAGATAAAGGTAAACCTTGCCAGTATTGAATATTTTCGGGGAGATCATTATAGGTTAATGTGTAAGCCATAACAAAAATCTTAATAACGCAAAACAGATTTGGAATTTATCATATCTATCAAAAATTGTCCAAGTAAGGATTATAAGATGTTATTAATTGAAATTTCGGACTAAAAAACTCCGCTCATCAACTTTTTTTGCAAAAAAACGGGGTCATTGTTAATCAATATTCATTGCCTTTAGTTTGGTTTAGTTTAGAAATGACGAAATAACACTAAACGGCTTGTCCCCACAAACACAGCTGTTCAAGTGCCGGGCCAATTTTTTCACCCAAAGGGGTTAATTTATATAACACTTTAAGTGGTGGTTTTTCACCATATACACGACGAGTAATAAGTTGATCTTCTTCCAACTTTTTAAGCTGGATGCTTAGCGTCATATCAGTGATTTCTGGGATCACCATTTTTAACTCACTAAATCGTTTTTCACCAGAAAGCAAATAATAAAGGATAACACCTTTCCATTTTCCACCGATTAAATCCATAGCTAAACTTATTGGGCAATAATAAATTTTATTCTTATATCGTATTGATGATCGATGTTCACGACTTTGCATACACATTCCTACTATCAAATTTGATAGATATTGCTGAAAAAATATTAGTCAATAAACTAAATAGAGTAACTAAATTTTTTATAGTATAAAAACAAAGGAACAATTATGCCATTAATTATTTTAGGTCATCCCAATATTGAACAATCAATTGCCAATAAAACGATTGTTGAAACATTACAAGATAAAGTTAAGGATATTGAAATTCGTAATATTCACCAACTTTACCCAGATTACAAAATCAATGTACAAGAAGAACAAGCTGCTTTACTTAGACATGATCTTATCGTTCTACAATACCCTATGTATTGGTTCAACATGCCAGCGATACTTAAAATATGGTTTGATGAGGTATTAACCTACCAATTTGCTTATGGTTCAAAAGGAGATAAATTAAAAGATAAAAAGTTATTGCAAAGTTTAACTGTAGGACAAACAGAGCAAAATTTTCAAAAATATCCCCCTGAATTAATGAATCATTTACTTCAATCCGTTAAAATTTCAGCACTCTACACCCAAATGAAATACCTTTCCCCTGCCATTTTATATGGCGTGTCACCTGTAATAGAAGGAGAAAAAACGACAATAAAAGCAAAAGCATTACAACATAGCCAGCAATTAGCTCAATTGATTGAAAATTACAGTCAGTAGCGCAACGTTAATGCTTTATTCATTTTTTAATAGTGCATGTTTTTTTAAATGCACTAATTACTTTTTCTTAAAATAGCGTAGAAAAACCCATCGCCGCCGTTGTCGGTGGGTAAAAACTGTTTAACCTCGCCTTGCAATTTCGCATCACTATTTTCTTGTAAAAAACGCTCAATCTGCAATCTATTCTCGTCAGGGAGGATTGAGCAGGTAGCATAGACTAAAGTGCCACCTGTTTTTAAATAAGGCCAAATATTGGTTAAGATCGCATGTTGCAGTTCAGTCAATTGCGC
The DNA here is from genome assembly GCF_026536465.1 of Gilliamella sp. B3172. Lineage (NCBI taxonomy): Bacteria > Pseudomonadati > Pseudomonadota > Gammaproteobacteria > Orbales > Orbaceae > Gilliamella > Gilliamella sp. B3172. The sequence goes on from NZ_JAFNOA010000009.1 coordinate 114,428, forward strand.
TATATCGCTATCTCGCCGTAACCATTTGATATCGGGATGACGACGAATTACGCCGGTAGCGGAGCAAGGTGCATCAAGCAAGATACGATCAAAAAGTCGCCCTTTACACCATGTTTCCGGTGTTAAACCGTCACCAACTTTCACTTCGGCATGTTGTTTTAAGCGAGCTAAATTTTCATCAATGCGTTTTGCTCGGCTGGCATCCACGTCAACCGCTAGCACGTGAGCTTTTGGCGCCACTTCTAAAATATGGGTGGTTTTACCACCCGGCGCGGCGCACATATCTAAAATCTGTTCGTCATTTTGTGGTGCCAATAAGTAAGCGGCATATTGCGCGGATAAGTCTTGCACCGTTACCGCACCTTGAGCAAAACCCGGTAACTTAGTGACATTTACCGGTGATAATAAGCGAATAGCAGAAGGTATATCGGCAAAAACGGCGGATTGAATTTGTGCGTCAGCCAGTAATTGTTGATACTCAGTTGCAGTATAGTGATTCAAATTCACCCGTAGCCACATGGGTGGCTTTTGATTATTGGCTTCAATAATAGCTTGCCAATCATCGGGATAAGCTTGTTTAAGGCGATTTAATAGCCATGTCGGATGCCATGTTCGGCTGGCTTGTTGTTGGCTCTCTTTACTCAATTGCTGGGTTAATGTTGTTTGCTGGCGCAAAAACTCACGCAATACCCCATTAACCAAGCCTTTTAATGCCGATTTTTTGAGATCGTTGACCGCATTAACTGTCTCGCCAACAGCAGCATGTTCAGGGATTCGGGTATAGAGAATTTGATAAACTCCAACAAGTAATAAATAGTGCAAAACCCTATTTTTACCGGTCATGACTTTTTTCATCAAACGATGAATGTAAAAGTTAAGCTCCGGCAACACGCGCATCACGCCAAAACAGATCTCTTGAACTAAAGCACGATCTTTGTCGGCTATTTTAGGCTGCAAAACCGTTAAGGCATTACTTAGCGACTGCCCGTCTTCAAGCACGTTATAAATAGCCTGTGCGCAAATCGCTCGAATATTTTGTTGTAACTTTTTATTCATAAATAATAATAACCTTAACGCATTGATAAATTACAGTATTAATGACCCAACCCAACCGGCAATAAATAACGGAATATTAAAATGGGTAAATGTTGGGATCACACTATCACGTATATGGTCATGTTGCCCGTCACTATTCAGCCCGGCTGATGTGGCTAAAATGGTATCTGACGGCGGTGAGCCGGCATCTCCAATTGCGCCCGATGCGCCAATTAAACAGACCGTTGCAATCGGTGAAAAACCTAATTGCACGCAAAGCGGTACATAAATGGCTGCAATAATCGGCACGGTTGAGAATGATGAACCAATGCCCAGTGTTATCACTAATCCCACTAACATCATCATAAATGAGGCCACCACTTTATTACCGGCAAATAACGCTGCGCTATTGATAACCAGTGGCTCGATTTCATGGGTCTGTTTTAACACTTCAGCAAAGCCTTGTGCTGAAATCATCACAAAACCAATCATCGCCATCATTTTTATACCGTCAGTAAATACCCCGTCAGCTTCACCCCATTTTATGGTGCCAGAGACAATAAAGCAGATAAAACCAATCAGAGCACCTAAAATCATTGAGCCGGTATAAAGTTGCATGGTAAAAGAGAGTACAATAGCCAATAAAGAGACGATAACTGAACGTTTATTCACGTTGTTAAGCGCATCAAGGTTTGTCTCTTCCCGAATAATTTTATATTCACGTGGTTTACGGTAACTGACAAAAATTGCCCATAATAAACCACAAAACATACCTAAAGCCGGAATTGCCATTGCATGCATAACATTGACATGGCTCACATCCATACCTGATGAGATAATATTTTTTAACAGTATTTGATTTAAAAAGATATTACCAAACCCGACCGGTAGAAACATATAAGGGGTAATCAGACCGAATGTCATGATACAGGCAATCATACGTCGGTCTAATTGTAGTCTCGACATGACATATAACAGTGGCGGAATTAACAGCGGAATAAAGGCGATATGGATCGGAATAATATTTTGCGAGGAAATACTCACTAATCCAATAATGACAATTAATGTCCACTTAATTCGGGTTTTTGCACTGCTCGATGTTAGCTGTTTTATCGCTTTGTCTGCTAATAATTCGGGTAACCCTGATTTGGATATCGCAACAGCAAATGCACCTAACATGGCATAAGAAAGTGCAATGTTGGCGCCATTACTGATGCCGGTATTAAAAGCATCGATTGTTTCTTTTAAAGTTAAGTGACTAAACAGGCCGCCGGCAAATGCGCCGATAATTAAACTAATTACCACATGCACACGGCATAGTGACAGCACTAACATTAAAATAACAGCAACGACGACAGCATTGATTGAAGATAAAAATTCAAGAATGGTATGCATAAGATGGATTCTTCGTAGCTCAGTAAAATAAGTTATTCTAGGCGATAGCCAACCAAAGTGCAATTGATCATGCCGACTTAACCGCCAGCCCTTGCCTATTTAAAAAATCATCGCTTTGCGTTTAAATTAAAAACAACCCGCCAAAAAATTAAATAAAAAAATAAAATCAATATGTTGATTGAATTTTTCGCAATTTAGATTTAATTATTTGATTATTCATTTGTTGATGTAGATCGCATTTTGCCAAAAAATCTTTTTTTTACCTTGCTAATCGCCCAATTAATCGATATTTTAAACAATAGAAATTTTTAATAGAAATCAACTTATTTATAGAAATATAATAATAAATACCAATATGGCTGATCTAAAAATTTACACAATTTATGTTTTGATGAATTGATTTTTGTTTAAGGAGAAAGATATGTCTAACCGTCCAATAGGATTGGCAGCGTTAACTGTCTTAGATGTTTCACCAGCCAATCAAGTTTTGGTTGCTGCCGAAGCCGGTTATACTCATGTTGGTTTACGGCTTATTCCCGCTACCCCAACCGAACCCGTTTATGCAACTGTTGGTGACACGCCAATGGTGCGCGAAATTGAACGTCGGTTAAAAGAGACCGGCATTAAAGTCTTAGATATTGAGATTTTTCGCTTAAAACCCGATACCCGTGTAATCAACTTTTTACCAGTACTTGAAACAGGTGCCCGATTGGGCGCTAGTCAGGTACTGCTGGCGGGCAACGATCCGGATCAAAATCGCCTGGCCGATAATTTTGCCCAGCTGTGTGAAATTGCCGCACCACTTGGCATTGCAATAAATATTGAGCCGATGCCATGGACTGATATTCCAACAGTAAATGCCGGGATTGAATTACTCAAAACAGCCAATCAAAACAATCAAGGAATGATTATCGATCCACTACACTTTGATCGTGGGGCAAATACTTTGGATGATTTGAAAAAAGTACCTAAAGATTGTTGGCGCTATATGCAACTGTGTGACGGCACCAAAGAGAAACCAAAAGATATAGAAGGATTACTCTATCAAGCTCGTAACTATCGTCTGTCGCCGGGTCGAGGTGGTATTGACCTTGTGTCACTGTTAAAAGCGTTACCGGAAATGCCAATTTCAATTGAGTGCTGTAACGATGAGTTAGCGTTATCCAAATCACCGATTGAACGCGCTAAAATGTATATTGAAGATGCACGTGCATTATTAAAACGTGTAGCAGAACAATCGTAAATGTGTACCCTTTGCTGAAAAGCAAAGTCAGTAGTGGAGAATTTTTAATGAGAAATAATATCGACGGTCATTTTTTATTGATTGGTTTAATGGCCTACCCAATTCGTCATAGCTTATCGCCACAAATGCAAAATACCCTCTATGCTAAGCTTGATATCCCTTATGTCTATTTAGCCTTCGAAGTTGATCAAGAAAAGTTACCCGATGCAATAAAAGGGCTTCGTGCTTTAGGGCTACGTGGTAGTGCAGTATCGATGCCAAATAAACAATTGGTCTGCCAATATCTTGATAAATTAACCCCGGCAGTTGAAATGAGTGGCGCTTGCAATACGATCTCAAATGATAACGGCGTACTTACCGGTTACAACACCGACGGCATTGGGTATATGCGCATGCTTAAAGAAGCCGGTGTTGATGTGATAGGCAAAAAAATGACCATTTTAGGTGCCGGTGGCGCGGCAACGGCGATTGTGGTACAAGCAGCACTTGACGGTGTGAAAGAGATTGCAATCTTTAATCAGAAAGATGAGTGCTACGCCAAAATCGAAGCGGTTGCTAAAAAATTAAATGAAAATACGCAATGTAAAGTATCTGTCACCGACCTTGCCGATACGGAGCAACTTCGCCAGGCGATCGCCACAAGTCAAGTGCTTTGTAACGCAACCGGTGTCGGTATGAAACCATTAGAAGGTCAAAGTTTAATTACCGATCCAACCATGTTAAGACCGGATCTGGTGGTGACTGACTGTATTTATAGTCCCCGAAAAACCAAATTACTTGAAATCGCCGAAAAGCAAGGCTGCAAAACCTTAAATGGTATTGGTATGATGCTATGGCAAGGCGCTGCGCAAATTAAAATTTGGACGGGTGAAGATGCGCCAATCGACTATGTAAAAGAAAAAATGGGATTTAATGATTAATAATTACGCAGGCTAATAACTTACTTTTAACTGATTTATCATACGCTTTAACCGGCTTTTAGATTAAGCAGATAATTAAAGGTAAGTTATCAGATTAATCTATGCTATTGTCTTATTTGAAATAAGCTATGTGGCATTATTAATTATTAACCTAACTTTTGGCAAACAGGATTGAAAATGAAAACAGTTACTATTAAACAGCTTGAAATCGGTACCGGCGCACCGAAAATTATCGTACCTGTAGTGGGTAAAACCGAAGCAGAACTGCTCGATGAAATTAAATTTTTACAATCTATTGATTTTGATGTCCTTGAGTGGCGTGTTGATCACTTCAGCCAAGTCGATGATATTGATGCAGTAAAAGCAGTGGCTAAACAAATCGGACAATTACTCCCCAATAAGCCGATACTCTTTACCTTCCGAACAGCAAACGAAGGCGGGGTAAAACCATGGCCACTTAGCGATTATATCCGGTTAAACAAAGAAATAGCCAGCAGTGGACTTGTCGATCTGATCGATGTTGAAGTGTTTATTGGTGATGAGTATGTCAAAGAGATTATTGACGTTGCACACCAACATCATGTCTTTGTGGTCAGCTCTAATCACGACTTTGAAAAAACCCCGGCACAAAGCGATATTGTTGCTCGATTACGAAAAATGCAAGACTTAGGGGCAGATATTCCGAAAATTGCAGTGATGCCAAAATCAACAGATGATGTGTTAACGCTACTTGCCGCCACCACGGAAATGAACGAAAAGTACGCAACCCAGCCAATTATCACCATGTCAATGGCGGGGCTAGGCGCAGTTAGCCGCATAGCTGGCACAACATTTGGTTCAGCAATGACATTTGGTGCGGCAAAAAATGCTTCGGCCCCCGGGCAACTTGATGTCAAAGAGTTACGTTATATTTTAGATGTGTTGTATCGAAGTCGCAGTTAAATAAATAGGTCGTTAAATAGATAGCTAAATAGATAGTTAAATTAATCGCGCAATAAATAATTAAATATTTAGCTAAATTATTATCGCAACACTGTTTAAACAATAATAAGCAATAAATAACAAGCAAAACCGTTTACTTAGCGGTCGTTAACAAGTTTACGAAATAGGAGTTTTTTATGAGCCAAAGTTGGTTAGGGTTAGAAAATGATGTCTGTGTCGTCACTGGCGCTATGGGCGGTATGGGGTTAGAAATATGCCGTGAATTTGCTAAACAAAAAGCAAATTTGGTATTGATTGATTTAGATGAAGCCAAATGCCAACAATTTGCCAAAGAGCTCACAAAGCAGTATGGAATACAAGCGATCGGTATTGCGTGTAACACCACAATTGAAGAACAGGTTGATGCCGCTGTTGCCGAAGTAAAACAAGTATTCGGTCGCTGTGATGTGCTGGTTAACACCGCAGCTATTTTGCGTTTTTGCCCCATTGAGGATTTGCCACTTGATGAATGGAAAACGACAGTCAATATTAATTTAACCGGTTATTTTTTAATGTCACAACGCTTTGGGCGCTTGATGATTGAGCAAAAATCGGGGCGTATGGTGCATATCTCAACCGTTGCTTCTCATACACCCGAAACATACAGTGGCGCTTATAGTCCAACTAAAGCCGGGGTATCAATGCTATCTAAACAGTTTGCTGCAGAATGGGGGCAATTTGGTATTCGCAGTAATGCAGTATGCCCGTGCTTTGTCAAAACGCCGTTATCAAGAAAATTCTATGAAGATAAAGAAGTTGAACAAGGGCGAACACGTATGATAGCCAGCCGACGTATTGGTGAAACCATTGATATTGCCAACGCCGTTTTATATTTAGCCAGTAAACGTTCGGATTACTCTAACGGAACTGAGCTGGTTGTCGACGGTGGGTATGAAGTGATGTTAGGCGATTTAGTGCCTCGTCCGGGTGGGCGTCGTCAATTTGCCATTGAACAGCATGCAGCACTTAACGCAAATAAAAAATAGTAAACCGCAACGGCAAATAGCTATTGTCAAGATAGCTTATGTTAGCGGTCGTGAATATTAAAAGTTAACTCATAATCAATGATAACAAACGAAAGAATATAGGGAGCTTCGATGAGTGAATTGTCAATCATCGCAATACATCACGTTAAACCGGCTTTTGTTGAAGCATACCGCCAAGCGGCCGAGCATATAATTGCGCTTAGCAGAAAAGAATCAGGTTGTATTGCCTATGATCTGGGCATTGATTTGAGCGATTCTAATACGTTTATCTTTACTGAAACATGGGCTAGCAGGCAAGCGTTAGAGCATCATCAAAACACAGCGCATTTTTTAGCATTTAAAACGTTTCTCAATGGCAAATTAGTCGGTAGAGAGTGTTATATAACAAAAAAATTTAATTAACTAAGTTAGTTATTTCACATGGCTCGCATCGAGCAACAGATGCGAGCCATTATCGTTTTAAGTGATTTATAGATAAAATGAATCGATTTAATAAAATTAATAAAATATATATATAAAATTTTTCATCAATAATTTTTTAAAACCCAAAAATATTTAACGGATATTAAGAAAATTATTTAATAAAAAGGAGCCAAATATGCCTAATCTTTCAGCTATATTTGAACCGTTCGTGATTAACAGAACAACTATTCGTAACCGGATTGTTATGCCGCCTATTGGCACCAACTTCGCCACCCTTAACGGGGAAATGGTTGAAGACCATATTCAGTACTACGAACAACGAGCAAAAGGCGGGACTGGGCTTATTATCCTTGAAAATGTCTGTGTTGATTTTCCCTATGGTACCAATGGCACAACCCAACTGAGAATCGATAATGATCAGTATATCCCCGGTCTGTTTAAATTTACCGAGCGGATGCATAAACATGGCGCATCGGTTGCCGTGCAAATTAATCATGCCGGCGCATCAGCCTATCCCGGTCGTTTAAATGGTTTACAACCGATTTCATCGTCCAATATCCCGTCTAAAACCGGCGGTAATGTGCCAAGACCGGCAACGGTTGAAGAGCTTAATGAAATTGTTAAACAATACGGGCTTGCCGCTCAACGTGCTCAGCGGGCAGGCTTTGATGCCGTTGAAATTCATGGTGGGCACTCTTATTTGCTGAGTCAATTTTTATCACCAATCTATAATCGGCGTACCGATGAATTTGGTGGCAGCGCAGAAAATCGCTCTCGCCTTATTCGAATGGTTATTGATGAGATGCGCACAAAAGTTGGACCATATTTCCCAATTTTATTACGCATTAGTGCAGTTGATTTTGTCGACGGCGGTAATAGTTTAGATGATACGTTAGAAATTCTTCAATACCTTGCTGACGGGGTGGATGTGTTTGATGTGTCAGCGGCACAAAATGATACGATTCAATTTCAAATCGATCAGATGAACTTACCGGACGGCTGGCGTGCTTATATGGCTAAAGCCGTGCGTGATAAATTTAATAAGCCAACAATTGCATCGGGTAATTTTCGCGATCCGGCAATTATTGCTAAAACCATTGAAGAAGGCACCGCTGATTTTGTGGTGTTGGGTCGTGGGTTGATTGCAGAGCCTTATTGGGTTGAAAAAGTGCAAAATAATGAACTTGATACGTTAAGAAAATGTATCTCGTGCAATATTGGTTGTGCCGATCATCGTATCGCTCGTTCTAAACCGATTCGCTGCACGGTTAATCCCGATATTATTAGCTACGAAGACTACAAACGTTATCAAATTTCAACACCAATTAATGTTGTGGTTATTGGTGGCGGAACGGCAGGTCTTGAAGCAGCATGCAGCGCAGCTGAAGTTGGCTGTAAAGTCACTTTATTTGAGGAAAAACCTTTTTTAGGTGGACTTTCAATGATGATTTCACGCTTTCCTTATAAAGCACGCATTGCCGATTTACCTAAATTTTTAATTAATCGGGCAAAAAAATTAAAAAATCTGACCATTAAGCTAAATACGACAGCAACACCAGAAGTTATCGAAAGTCTTAAGCCAGACTTAGTGGTGAGTGCTACCGGTTCAAAGCCCCTTTTGCCACCAATTAAAGGCTTGCAAGCTCAACTGCAATCGAATAATCGTAAGGTGTTTTCGATCTTCGATATTATGCAAGATTTTTCACAATTTACCGATATTCCTAATAAAAAAGTGGTGGTGATTGGTGGTGGCGCCGTCGGTTTGGATGTAGTGGAATATTTTTCAGAAAACAAGGCTAAAGATGTTTCGATTGTCGAAATGAAATCGGCTATGGCAGAAGATTTAGATTATATTGGTCGAATTTCCATGATGACAATGCTTAATCACAATGGAGTAAATGTTCATTTATCAACGACTTTATTAGAAGTTGCCGACGATTACTTTTTGGTAAGCGATAAAGACGGCAACCAATTTAAACTACCTTTCGATTACGGTTTTGTTTGTCTGGGTATGCAAAGTGAAAATACTTATAGCGCTGCATTTATTGAGCACGCCAAAGCACATAACTATATTTTTCATAAAATTGGTGATAATAAGCAGGCTCGCAAACTTATTGACGGAATGCGTGAAGGACGAGATGTGATCACCTTAATTCAACGCTTAGAAAGAATCAAAGCCAACAAAGTACGTGGAGTTGATATCAATAAACCTTTATAATACGCTGTTATGATAACCGAATTTTCAAGCAGTTGAACGCACATAGCTGAAAGATTGTGCAAATTTGCTTACGGTTGAACTTTAACAAGTATATACTTAATTAGGCTCTCTGATTGAAAATAATGAGAGCTAATAATTTTTTATGGCTTAAACGCTCATTTCATATCGGGTTGGCGAATTAACCTTAAGTTATTTAAGTATATCATTAGCAGTAAATTAAGAGGTTTATCTTTATGTTTCCTTGGTGGACTAAAATCTATTTGTCACTAATTCAGATCCCGGTTAAGCTTTTTGTCAAAAGCAAACCGATTCCGACCGATCCAATTACTGAATTAGATTTGGATACCAATAGACCTATCTTATATGTACTACCTTATAACTCTCAGATCGATTTAATGGTCGTTCGTTCGCTGTGTTTACGTTATGATTTACCTGATCCATTAAAAGGCATCGATATTAATGGCAAAATTGTGCCGGCTTTTATCTATATTGATAAAGGTCCTGGCTTTTTTGCTTCTAACCAGCTGCAAAATATGTCTATCGATATTTTAAAAGACTATATTTCGGCGCATCAGCAAAATGAAGATCTGGATATCCAAATGTTACCGGTTTCGGTTATGTTTGGACGTAGCCCGGATAAAGAAGGTAAAAAGAAACCTACGTTGCAAGTGCTTGGTGCAACTTATAAATTATATAAAATCATTGTATCAGGTCGAGACTGCTATACCCGTTTTTCCCGTACAGTATCGTTTAAAGCTTTACAGAATGATAAGCAGCAAGATATTTCGGTATTAGCACATAAATTAGCTCGTGTTGCCCGAATTCATTTTGCTAAACAGAGAATGGCTTCAGTCGGACCTAAATTGCCGGTCAGACAAGAGATGCTCAACGGTTTACTTAAAAAACCGGGATTAGCTGAAGCGATCGAAGAAGAAGCGAAAAGTAAAAATATCAGTCAAGAGAAAGCGCAAAGAAATGCGTTAGCGATGTTAAATGAGATTGCCGCTAACTTTTCTTACCGAATGCTGCGTATCACCGATTTTGTACTGACTTGGGCATGGAATAGGCTCTATCAAGGCTTAAAAGTTACCAATGCTGACCCGGTGCGAGAACTGGCTCAAAATGGTCATGAAATTGTCTACGCACCTTGTCATCGAAGTCATATGGATTACCTGTTATTATCCTATGTTCTGTATCGTCAAGGATTAGTGCCACCACATATTGCCGCTGGTATTAACCTAAATTTCTGGCCTGCAGGTCCGATTTTTAGACGATTAGGGGCATTTTTTATTCGCCGTTCGTTTCGTGGCAATAAACTTTATACTTCTGTTTTTCGGGAATATCTTGCTGAACTATTTATCCGTGGTTATGCGGTTGAATACTTTATCGAGGGAGGCCGTTCACGTACCGGTCGATTGCTCGATCCGAAAACGGGTATGTTAATGATGACCGTTCAAACACTTTTGCGTGGCGATGCAAGGCCGATCACTATTGTTCCGGTCTATATCGGCTACGAGCATGTTTTAGAAGTTGCCACTTATGCCAATGAACTGCGTGGCGCTCAAAAAAAGAAAGAGAGTTTATGGCGCACCATTAAAGCCTTTTTAAAACTGAAAAAATTGGGTTATGGTTATGTCAATTTTGGCCACCCTATACCTTTAAACCAATTTTTAACGCAACAAGTTCCGCAATGGCGAGATGCTATCGAACCAACCGGCACAGTGCGCCCAAACTGGCTGACACCGACAACCAATTTGTTGGCTAAAGAGATTATGGAGCGCATTAACTCATCAGCGGCAATTAATGCGATGAACTTATGTTGCTCGATCTTATTAGCAGCCGATCAACGAGCGCTAACTAAAGTGAGATTGCTTGAGCATATCAGTTATTTGATTAAACTATTTAAAAGCATTCCTTATTCGGATTTGATAACCATTCCCGATCAGACGCCCGAAGAGTTATTCGAGCATGCTAAACAAATGGGTAAATTTGTCATCACAACCGATGAAGCGGGTGAAATTGTTGGGCTTACTGCCGAACAAGCCATTTTAATGACGTATTACCGCAACAATATTCAACATTTATTAATTATTCCAGCCATTGTTGCCAGAATTTTGTTAAAGCATAATCGAATCTCATCACAAGAGGTTGTTGAGCAAGTGAAATTGCTGTTCCCGTTAATTAAATCGGAACTGTTTCTTTATCATAACGATGAGCAATTAACTCAATATGTTCATCAGATCATTGACGCTTATGCTAAGTTGAATTTGATCAGTTATACTCCGGATAAATTAACATTGAATTATTTAAAAATGTCGGGATTGCAATTACTCTCTTCATCTTCTAAAGATACATTACAGCGTTACGTTATTGCTTTTTCGTTATTGCAAAAAGATCCAAGCATTAGCCGAGGCACGCTAGAGAAAGAAGCACGCCTTATTGCTGAAAGATTATCAGTTTTACATGGTATTAATGCACCTGAATTTTTCGATAAAGGCGTTTTTTCAGCATTGGTCAGTTCAATGCGAGAACAGGGTTACTTAGATGATAAAGGCGATGCTAACTTGCCGAAAATTGAGGCAATGAATAACATTCTTAAACCTCTTATCACCGCCCGAGTGATGCAAACGATTGATGAAATTAATCCACTTGATAAGTAGATAAATTAACGCCTATTTTGGATAATCTTGCTCATGAACTTCCCATGAGCAAGACAATAATACAATACTTCATTTTTTTACACTAAAACACAGCTTAAATCTTAATTTTTTGCATGAATAATCGAGATTATTCAACAGATTTCTATTTTTTTTATTAATTCAGCCCCATTTATTTGACATATGTCAAAACTTTACATTTTTGTACTTGTTTTTCCCTTTATTTCCGGTCAATTAAATATTATCATTACAATTAATAGGGATGTTTTTTACTGCTTCCAACATAATAAATTTAATAATGTAATGTCAGCTTTTTAAGGAGTTCATATGCTATTTAACCGTAGACAGTTCTTTAAGATCTGTGCTGGTGGCATGGCAGGAACAACGGTTGCTACGTTGGGATTTGCGCCCAATGTAGCGCTTGCACAAACTCGCCAATATAAACTATTAAAATCAAAAGAAACACGCAATAACTGCACCTATTGTTCGGTAGGATGTGGCATGTTGCTCTATAGTCGTGGGGATGGTGCTAAAAATGCCGAGTCTTCGATTTTTCATATTGAAGGCGATCCTGATCATCCGGTGAGTCGAGGTTCTCTTTGTCCGAAAGGCGCTGGTGTGCTTGATTATATTAAAAGCGAGCAACGGGTTAAATATCCGGAATATCGAGCGCCAGGCTCTGATAAGTGGCAACGCATTAGTTGGGATGACGCAATAGACCGTATCGCTCGCTTAATGAAAGCTGACCGTGACAAAAATTTTATCGAGAAAAATAAACAAGGTACCACCGTTAATCGCTGGACAACAACCGGTTGGGCGGTGACCTCAGCAGCCAGTAATGAAACTGGTTGGTTAGCGTTTAAAATTGCCCGTTCACTGGGTATGTTAAGCCTTGAAACGCAAGCTAGGGTCTGTCATGGTCCTTCGGTATCAAGCTTAGCGGCAACCTATGGTCGTGGCGCCATGACCAACAATTGGAATGATATTAAAAATGCCAATGTGGTTATTGTTATGGGCGGTAATGCGGCTGAAGCGCACCCGGTTGGCTTTAAATGGGCTATTGAAGCAAAAATTTCAAATGGCGCCGAACTGATTGCTATTGATCCACGGTTTCATCGAACAGCTTCGGTAGCTGACCATTATGTCCCCATTCGCTCCGGCTCTGATATTGCTTTTTTACTTGGAGTGATTAATTATCTGATCACGCATAACGAAGTTAATTTTGACTATTTAGTCACCCATAGTAATGCCAGCTTACTGGTTCGGGATGATTTTAATTTTGATGAAGCTTCCGGACTATTTAGTGGTTATGATGCGGCTAATCGTCAGTATGATCAGACCAGTTGGGCTTACCAAAAAGATGACAATGGCTACGCCTTAAGAGATAAAACCCTTAGCCATCCACGTTGTGTTTGGAATCTGCTTAAAAAACATGTCAGCCGCTATACGCCGGAAATGGTTAATCAAATAACCGGTAGCCCGATTGACAATTTTTTACACGTTTGTCGTTCTTTAGCTAGCACCAAAACCAATGATAGAGCTGCGACATTTTTATATGCGTTAGGTTGGACGCAACACACTTATGGCACACAAATTATCCGCACAGCGGCAATGATTCAACTGATTTTAGGTAATATTGGCGTTATGGGCGGAGGCATTAATGCCTTGCGTGGACACTCTAACATTCAAGGTTTAACCGATGTGGGCTTACTATCCAATCGCCTGCCAGCTTATCTTGATTTACCAAAAGAATCGCAAATTTCACTTGAGCAGTATTTAGATGAAAAAACCCCAAAACCGCTTGGTCCCAACGAGGTCAATTTTTGGGGGAATTATCCTAAATTTTTTATCAGCTTTATGAAATCCATGTATGGCGATAAAGCCACAAAAGAGAATAATTGGGGATTTGATTGGCTACCTAAGTGGGATCAAACTTACGACATGTTGCGATTTAGTAAAATGATGCGTGACGGCCAAGCTAATGGTTTTATCTGCCAAGGCTTTAATCCACTTGCGGCTTTACCGGATAAAAACAGCATTCGTGAAGGGTTATCTAATTTAAAATTTTTAGTGAGCATAGACCCGCTACCAACCGAAACAGCCGAATTTTGGAAAAATCATGGTGAGTCTAACGATGTTGATTCTAGCAAAATCCAAACTGAAGTCTTTAGGCTACCTTCGAACTGTTTTGCTGAGGAGAACGGCACAATCGTTAACTCTTCACGCTTGTTACAATGGCACTGGGCGGCGGCAAGGCCTCCATATGAATCCCTTTACGATCCGGAAATCATTGCTCGTATCTATTTAAGAATTAAAGAGCTATATGCCCTTGAAGGTGGAGCTTATCATGAAGCTATCGATAATCTAACCTGGGATTATCAAGATCCAGAAGGACCAGCAGCCGAAGAGTTAGCCAAAGAGTGTAATGGTCGAGCGCTAGCCGATCTCACTGATGCTAATGGCAATGTGGTACTGAAAAAAGGACAATTATTGAGCGGATTTGCTCAATTAAAAGCCGACGGTACCACCTCTTCAGGTATTTGGATTTTCTGTGGCTCATGGACTGAACAAGGCAACCAAATGGCGCGGCGAGATCCTAGCGATCCGTCCGGTAAAGGTGTGCATGCCGGCTGGGCGTGGGCTTGGCCAATGAATCGCCGAGTACTGTATAACCGAGCTTCTGCTGATGAGAATGGTAATCCATGGGATCCTAAACGGGTATTAGTTAAATGGAATGGCTCAAGTTGGGTGGGTAATGATGTCGCCGATTTTACCGCTACATTACCACCGAGTTCAGGCGCTGGCGCATTTATTATGAATAACGACGGTTTAGGCGGATTATTTTGCTTAAATCGGTTAGTTGACGGACCTTTCCCGGAGCATTATGAACCGTTTGAAACACCAATTTCAAATAACCCTATGCATCCAAAACAAGTCAGTAGTCCGGTTGCGAGAGTATTTAAAGAAGATTTAGCTCGCTTAGGTAGCGCCAATGATTTCCCTTATGTCGGCACCACTTACAGTATTACTGAACACTTCCATTTTTGGACTCAACATGCAAGGCTAGCCTCAATTACGCAACCAGAGCAATTTATTGAGCTTAGCGAGAATTTAGCAAGTAAAAAAGGCATAAAACTGGGCGATATGGTTAAAGTCACTTCATATCGAGGCTATATCAAGGCTAAAGCAGTTGTCACTAAACGCCTGCCAACTTTAACAGTTGACGGTAAAGAGATCGAAACTATTGGCATTCCTATTGTATGGGGATTTACCGGCCAGACGAAAAAAGGATTTTTGGTCAATGAGTTAACACCGCACTTAGGCGATGCTAATTCACAAACGCCTGAGTATAAATCGTTTTTAGTCAATATCGAAAAAGTTACCCCAGCGGCATAGGGAGGAAGATTTAGTTATGTCATTACAAACTCAAGATATTATTCGCCGCTCAGCAACCAATGCTTTAACACCGGCGCCACGAGCTCGGGACTACCAGCAAGAGGTAGCCAAATTAATCGATGTCACAACTTGCATCGGCTGTAAAGCCTGCCAAGTTGCGTGTAGCGAATGGAATGATTTACGCGCTGAAGTTGGTCATACCGTTGGTGTTTATGATAATCCCGCTGATTTAGCACCCAAAGCGTGGACGGTTATGCGCTATTCGGAAGTGGAAGTAAATGGTAAATTCGAATGGTTAATACGCAAAGATGGTTGTATGCACTGTTCCGATCCGGGCTGCTTAAAAGCCTGCCCTTCAGAAGGGGCAATTATACAATATGCCAACGGTATCGTTGATTTTCAGTCAGAACACTGTATTGGCTGTGGCTACTGTATGGCCGGTTGTCCATTTAACATTCCAAGAGTCAGTAAAGAAGATAATCACTCCTATAAATGTACGTTATGCGTAGATCGGGTTTCAGTGGGTCAAGAGCCGGCGTGTGTCAAAACCTGCCCAACCGGCGCCATTCATTTTGGTACTAAGCAAGATATGATTCGCCATGCTGAGCATCGTATTGAAGATCTGAAAAAACGTGGATTTGAGCATGCCGGGCTTTATGATCCTCAAGGTGTGGGTGGTACGCATGTTATGTATGTGTTACATCATGCTGATCAGCCAGAACTTTATCACGGTTTACCCAAAGATCCGCATATCAGTGACGTTGTTAAATTTTGGAAAGGTGTCTGGAAGCCGATTTCGGCTGCGGCCTTTGTTGCTACATTTGGTGGATTACTATTCCATTATATGGGTGTCGGTGCAATTGAAGTAGATGAAGATGATATTGAACACGAAAAACAAGCCGATCAACAAGCAAGAAAACGTTTAGGCCTACCTATTTTTGGTCGAAAAAATAGTACCGATTCATCACAACAGGAGAATCACCATGAATAAAAAAGGAATGATATTAAGAACACCGCTTATTGTTCGTTTTTGCCACTGGTGTATGGTGTGCTTGTTTATTTTAACTGCGCTTTCAGGTTTATCTTTGTTTTTTCCGTCGATTAAACTATTTAGCTTAGTGCTCGGAACACCACAATTAGTTAGGGCATTGCATCCAATTATTGGTTGTGTTGTTTTTGTACTGTTGATGTTTATGTTTTTAAAACTGGCTCATCATAACATCCCCAATAAAAACGATATTATTTGGATTAAAAACTTCAAAAGCGTCATTATGGGTAAAGAAGAAGGCATTCCGATAGGCAAATACAATATCGGGCAGAAGTTTTTATTCTGGTGCATTATGGGCTTAATTTCGGTCTTGTTTATTACCGGTATGATCATGTGGCGTAGATACGTTTCAGATTATTTCCCGGTTTATATTGTCCGTATTGCGATATTTTTCCATTCACTTGCCGCAATCGCTTTAATTCTACTTGCTATCGGTCACGCTTATATGGCTATTTGGGTTAAAGGCTCGATCAAAGGGATGATTACAGGTTATGTATCAAGAGCATGGGCACGTAAAAATCACTCAGCATGGTATGAGGAGGAAATGCAACAGCTTTATCAACAAGAACTGAAAGAAAATTCAAACAGCAAAACTGAGCAGGCAACGCAAAGTGATCAAAAACCGGCTGAAATATAATTAAAACTATCCGCTGATACCTGTCGGCGGAAGTTTCTTAATTGACAATAAATCATGGTTAATATAATAATTACAGGTAAGCAATAATGAGTATAAAAATTGTCCCACAAGCACAACTCGAACAACACAATTTCAATTCAGTTATTAAACAAATCCCGTTAGTTTTTTATCCTTCTGCAAAAACGCTTTATACTCATCGAGTAGAACGTTTACAAGCATTAGCCCAAAAAAGCCCATTTAGTGATTATTTAAATTTCTGTCTTCAAATAGCCCAGCAACAAGCTAATTTAGTAAAACAACAACCAGTTGAGCTTCACCAATCAATCCCGTTAAATAACGATAATCCACCATTAAGTTTAAAAAATTTACCATTAAGCGATGTGTGGCAAAAATATTTAAATCAATTGTTACAAGCCATTTCCGACACAACCCCGCAAATTACATTGGTCATTGAGTCACTGCTTAAAAATAGTGCTGAGCAACTACAGCAAAAAGCGCTTTATTTACTCAATGGTAAGCTCAATAAGGTAGAAGGTAATGAATCGATATTTATTTGGTCGGCGCTTTCGCTTTACTATTGCCAGTTAGCTAGCCAAATTAAAGGTAAAGCGGTTGCGGAAAATACCGATAACAGTTGGTTATGTCCTGTTTGTAATAGTATGCCGGCGGCAAGTGTCATTCAAATTGGCGGTAATAATGGTTTACGTTACTTACATTGTAGTTTGTGTGAAAGTGAGTGGTATGTACCGCGAGTAAAATGTACCAGTTGTGATGATTTACAACATATAGAATATTTTTCACTGGATAATACATTAGCCGCAATTAAAACGGAATGTTGTCATGCTTGTCAAAGCTATCTGAAAATCTTTGATCAAGATAAAGACCCACATTTAGAAGTGATTGCTGATGATATCGCTTCATTAATTTTAGATATAAAAACCGAAGAAGAAGGATTTGCTAAAAGTGGGATCAATCCGTTTATTTTTGGTAACTAATCGTTGATTGCTTTATATTATTGCTATTAAACATTAGTCAGCGATTAGATGTTTGCCAATTGTATTTGGTTATTCAACATCCGATGATAGCTGATCGATAAATAATCGTTAGACGACCCTGTTATCTTAATTAAGTACAAAGTAAATAAAAATAAAATACAACTTAACATTTGCAAATAATAAGACTAGAATTAGAACCACTGTACTAGTTTATGAGTGTAATCTATGAAACGTTATTTTTTATTGTTTGTTATGTTAATCATTGCGCCATTTTTCAGTTCGGCCAATACGGTTAAAAATGTCGCTATAACGGCGATTGTTGAACACCCTTCGTTAGATCAGATTCGTGATGGCGTTAAAGACGAATTAGTAGAAAGTGGCTTTAAATTAGACCAAGATCTAAAAGTGCAATATAAAAGTGCGCAAGGAAGTAGCGCTACCGCAGCCCAAATAGCCAGACAATTTGTTGCAGCTAAACCCGATGTAATTGTCGCAATCGCAACGCCAAGTGCTCAAGCTACTGCGGCGGCAACGAAACAAATTCCGGTTGTTTTTGCTGGGATCACCGATCCGATAGCGGCAAAATTAATAAAAGATTGGCAACCAAGTGGCACCAATATTACGGGCGTGTCGGATTATCAAGAAATTGTGCCACAGGTCGATTTCATGAAAAAAATTGTCCCTAACGTTAAATCAGTTGGGTATATTTATAGCCCAAACGAAATTAACTCCACTGTCGTATTAAAAAATTTACAAGCTGAGTTAACTAAACACAATATCGCTTTAGTCGCCGTGCCAGCACAACGAACAGCCGATATTTCAACTGCTGCAAATACCCTAAAAGGTAAAGTTGATCTTATCTATACGACCACTGATAATAATGTGGTTTCTGCTTATGATTCTTTAGTAAAATTCGCTAATGAAAATAAAATTCCATTGTTAGCATCTTTCCCCGATGCGATTGAGCGTGGTGCCGTTGCGGCATACGGCATGAGTTATTATGATGTTGGGCGTCAATCCGGGAAACTTGTTGTGCGGATTTTGAAAGGCGAAAAAGCTGGCGATATCAAACCAGAAATAGGTCAAGCATTACGCCTTGTTATAAATACCCAAGCGGCGAAAAAACAAGGGATCACGCTTTCTCCCCAAATTATCGAGTCGGCTTATAAAGTCATTGGCGATAACTAATTGATAACTAAGCGATAACCAGGCGCGAACATTATCAATATCTTTTATACTTTGCTCACGAAACTGAGCAAGGTATAACTTATAGTCACCCCCCTGATTCACTTCACTAATCTTAACTTATCCCATAAAGTTGATGATGCGCTTAAATTGGTGTTATTTAATCTACCAATAATAGATTGCGTTTTTGCTCCCCCCCACTCATAGTGTGTAATAAATTATTTACACCATTACTGTTCTTTTTTTCTAGAAAATTATCTGTTTTTGCTTTATAGTAAATCTATTAATCGCTTAATTGTAAAAAAATTCTTACAGGAGCACCTTATGCGTAATACGATTATAAAATTTTGTATGTTATTAAGCTTATCCATTATGGCTTTCTCATCTTCCGCAGAAACAAATGATGAGCAAAAAAATGTAGCTATCACCGCTATTGTTGAACATCCGGCATTAGATAATGTGCGAAAAGGTGTTGAAGATGAATTAAAAGACAACGGTTATATTGCGGGTAAAAATCTTAAATTGCAGTTTTTAAGTGCACAAGGTAGTAGTGCTAATGCTGCTCAAATTGCCAAGCAGTTTGCGGCAAGTAAACCGGATGTGATTGTTGGCATCGCAACACCAAGTTCACAAGCGTTAGTTGCCACAACAAAACTTATCCCAATTGTGTTTACCGCCGTTACCGATCCGGTTGCCGCTAAATTAACAACCAGTTGGGAAGCATCAAAAACAAATGTAACGGGCGTATCTGATGCGCTTTCACTCGATTCACAAATTGATCTGATGTTGAAAATTAAACCCGATGCGAAAAATATTGGCTATGTCTATAGCCCTAGCGAAGTGAATTCAACAATCATTTTAAAAGAGCTTCAAATAGCGTTAGAAAAACGTGGAATGAAAATCATAGCCGCCCCGGCACAACGCACTTCAGATATTTCTACTGCAGCCAGAAGTTTGAAAGGTAAAGTCGATTTGATCTATACTACCACCGATAACAATGTGGTTTCTGCCTATGAAGCTTTGGCTAAAGTTGCTAACGAAAGCAAAATCCCTCTTATTGCCTCAAACCCTGAATCAGCAGAGCGTGGCGCTATTGCCGCTTTAGGTATGAGCTATTATGATCTTGGCCGTCAAGCTGGTAAAATTGTTATTCGAATACTAAATGGTGAAAAACCCGGTGATATTCCGCCGCAAGTGGGAAATATCACACAATTAACAATTAATAAAAAAGCTGCTGAACGACAAGGAATCACATTGTCAGAAGAGGTGTTAAAATCAGCAGAAAATATTATTGAAAAATAACTGTTTATTCTTATTAACTAAACCGCCAATTTTGGCGGTTACTTTTAATGGATCTTTTCATGTCTTTTGAATTTTTATTAGGCTCAATTGGAATTGGACTTATTTATGCCCTTGTGAGTTTAGGTGTATTTATCTCCTTCCGTTTACTTGATTTTCCCGATTTAACCGCTGATGCAAGCTTTCCGCTAGGGGGCGCAGTTTGTGGATTATGTATCTATGTTGGTATCGATCCATGGATTGCAACCTTGCTTGGTATGCTTGCTGGCTGCTTAGCGGGTGCGATGACAGGTTTACTGTACGTTAAACTCAATATTTTACAATTACTTTCAAGTATTATAGTGATGATTGGGCTTTATTCGATCAATCTGCGGATCTTAGGTATTGGTCCATATGTTATGGGTGAAACACCTAGATTAGCAGGCTCACCAAATCTTTCGTTACTGGATGCTAAAACAATATTCTCGCCATTTATTGCGGAAGATTATAGTAATCAATACATCGTACAACCTTTAATGGTACTTGCTTTTGTTGTGGTATTTTGGGTATTACTGAATCTATTTTTAAATACTCAAAAAGGTTTAGCATTAAGGGCTACCGGTACAAATCCACGAATGGCAAAATCGCAAGGAATTCCAACCGGCAGTATCACTATTCTTGGCATGGCAATATCCAATGGTCTAATCGCATTAGGCGGCTCTTTATTTGTTCAAACTCAAGGTGGTGCCGATATTACTATAGGTGTTGGAACAATTGTGATAGGTCTTGCTTCGATTATTATTGGTGAAAGTATCTTTCCAACTAAACGTATATGGGCAGTGATGCTAGCGGTTATTTTTGGCTCTATTTTATATCGTTTATTTATTGCCTTTGCCCTTAGCAATCAATTCTTACAAGATATTGGCGTTGGAACGGAAGATTTAAATCTTATTACAGCAATTTTAGTTGTCCTTGCGCTGGTGTTACCTAAGCAGTTACAAAAACGTTCAAAGAAAAGAGGAAGTTAACATGATTAAGGTTAGCGATATACAATTAACTTTTAATCAAGGAACACCGATTGAAAATCATGTTTTACGAGGATTAAATCTTAACGTCCGCAAAGGTGAATTTGTTACTATTATTGGTAGTAATGGTGCAGGTAAAAGCTCGTTACTTAATGTTATAAGTGGTGATTTATTTGCTGATTCAGGACATATTATTATCAATGATCAGGATGTTACCCGTTGCCCAGCTTGGAAAAGAGCGGGTATGGTTGCCCGAGTTTTTCAAGATCCTATGGTCGGTACTTGTGAGAACTTAACTATAGAAGAAAATCTAGCCATTGCTTATAACCGTGGTCATAGATTTAGATTAATCCCGGCATTAAATGGTAAACTTCGTGCAATTTTTAAAGACAAGCTAGCTACTTTGAACTTAGGACTTGAAAATCGCCTGTCCGATATGATGGGTTTGCTTTCTGGCGGTCAAAGACAAGCGGTCAGCTTGCTAATGTCGACTTTACAACCTTCAAAATTACTGTTACTTGATGAACATACTGCCGCCCTTGATCCTAAAACGGCACAGTTTGTTTTAGAACTGACTAATGAAATTGTTGGTCAAAATCAATTAACCACAATGATGGTTACCCATTCAATGAAACAAGCTTTAGAATATGGAAACAGAACAGTAATGCTTCATCAAGGACAGGTTGTACTTGATGTATCAGGAGAAGAAAGAAGTAAATTAACGGTCACAGACTTGCTTGAAATGTTTGAAAAAACCCGTGGTGAGAAAGTTACCGACGATGCCTTACTATTAGGTTAATCCTTCATATAATAAGCAATATTTCTACCGGAAATATTGCTTGCTACTCTCTATTCCTTTAAATTTTTTATCTAACTGACGTAGTTTCAATGACGATCTTATACGCTCACCATTATCAAAACCAAACCTCATAAACTCTGATCTAAGTAAGTAGATAGATTGCCTCTAAGACATATTTATCAACATCTAAAACTCACACCTTATTATTCCAACAATATGCCTTTGTCGTTGTGCCTGCAATCACTTTAGCTAACCAAAATAAATACATTCTCTCTATTCTTTTAAATTTTTCTCTGGCTGACGGTTTTTCAATGATGATCTTATACAATCACCGTTATCAAAACCAAATCTTTATAAACTCTCATTAAAGTAAGTTCATAAATTGCCTCTAAGACATATTTATCAATATCAAAAGCCCATGCCTTATTGTTCCAATAATATGCCTTTCCCTTTGTGCCTGTAATCACTTAAGCTAACCATAATAAATACACTTTTGAATGTGAGTTTATTTAATGACACATCTAATACTATATACTGACAAGATCTTAAACGTGCAACAATGAATAGTTAGTAGTTTACTTTTACAGCCATTCGCCTTATTGGTAGTTATCATAAGCATGACATAGATTTGTCTTAATTTAAATGAACTATATTTGAGATATAAAAAAATAGAAATAGGATAATTGGGTATTGGTTAATTAGGTAATTAGGTAATTGATTAATTGGTTAATTGAGTAATTGAGTAATTGAGTAATTGAGTAATTGAGTAATTGAATAATTGAATAATTGAATAATTGAGTAATTGAATAATTGAGTAAATGGGAAATATCCAATTAAATGTTAATTATGCGGGAAACCACAAGTTAATGTGAACGATAATTTGGTAATTAGTGATGACTAACTGATTAACCAATGTTTTTATGTAACCAAATTATTTACACAAAATCTAAACGGCAAATAGCAAAAAAGCCCAGCATTTCTGCTGGGCTTTCGCTCTAATTTAAAAGTCTGGCGGCACCCTACTCTCACATGGGTAATACCCACACTACCATCGGCACTACGGCGTTTCACTTCTGAGTTCGGCA
>NZ_JAFNOA010000026.1:0-927 GCF_026536465.1 Gilliamella sp. B3172
TAAAACATGCCTGGCAATGGGATAAAAATGCCATGCCGTATTATTACTCTCTCCTTACTTGGCATAAATTCTTTGATGAAGATTATAAAGAAGAAGGGATGATCTCATTTATAGAATTTATGGATAAGTATCGGGATCAGTTAGTGGATAGTGCAGGTAAACCGTTAGTTGAACCAGCGGTGTTTAAAAGTTCTCAAATAAAATGGTATTTAATGGATCGGTTTGCCGATTTAAAATATCCCTATTTTGCCTATGAAAAAGGTTGGGGAATGGGTTTTTGTGGGTATGATGAACAAGGTATGGCACGCCCCTGTCCAGATGAGCGATTAGAAAAAAGTATTGAGTATTTTAATTACGCCATTGAAGGCGGCTATCATTGTTATGAAGATTTGATTGCGCGAATGTTATTTCAACAAGCAGCTCACTATAAAGATCAAAAATATGAACAGCTGAATAAATTAACCGAATACCGCAGCACATTAAAAGTAGAAGATTTAAAACAGGCAATAGATTATGCGCAGCTAATGGCAGAGCATAGCTCAATTATAGGCATATTGCGCATGACTGAAGCGTATTTCTATGGATTAGGTCGAGAGCAAGATTTGATTAAAGCCTATGCCTGGTCGCTGTTAAGTGATTATGCAAAACAAAAAATTATCGAGATAGACAATAATTTAGCGTGGGATGCAGAGCAACTACCACCGGTTTGGGAATATAACAAAGAAATCCAAAATCGTTTGGAGCAAATGCTTACCTTAACCGAAAAACAAGCGGCTTTAGACTATTTGGAAACGCTGAAAACCAAAATTGTAACTTGGGATTACAATGAATGGCGAGATCAGATAGATGATTTTCACCCTAAACCGTAATTTATTTGACTATATTGCAGTGAGTAAAATTTGAGGTTGAATAATAGAGATTAATCTG